>CAVFWS010000177.1:0-2151 GCA_963626295.1 Clostridium sp. CAG:138 | reverse complement strand
ACCATCCCGATCCATCCGCAGCTCCTCGCGGAGTTGGAGATGGCGGGGAATGGGGAACGGGGAATGGGGAATGGAGAGAAAGGGACGGGAGGGACAGGAGGGACGGCAGGGACGGGAGCCGCAGGAATCTGCGATCAATCCGCAAGAAACTCGGCTACCTCTTCCCATTCCCCATTACCCGTTCCCCGTTCCCCGACAGAATTCGTGAACCCTGTCATCGCCGAACTCTATGCGGCGCACCGGTGGCGGGTGGACGACGGGCTGCGCAAGATCTTCAAGGCGGCGAACATCACGATGAGCGTGCGGATGGAGGGGCGTTCGCGCAAGTCGGTGGTCGCCTCGTTCCATTCGCTGCGGCACACGTTCGTGTCGCTCTCGGCGAACGCGGGCGTGCCGCTCCCGGTGGTGCAGAGCATCGTGGGGCATTGCTCGTCCGCGATGACCCGCCACTACTACCACGAGAACGAGACCGTCCTCCGCCAAGCCGTCGCCGCCATCCCGGCGATAGGGGAGAGGAGGGATGAGAAGAGAGAGGGGAATGGGGAAGACCTCACGCGGGAGGGTCGCGTTCCCACGCGACCGCTCTCCATCGCCACCCGCCTGAAACGCCTCTCGCAACTGCTCGCCAAGGGCCTGCTCTCCGAGGAGGAGTTCCAATCTCACCGCACCCGCATCTTGGGCGAGATGTAGGGACAGTTGTGAGGCGCAGAAATGCTATTCCGTCGGCGTGTCGGAGAAGATCGCGTCGAGAGGCGTGACGATGCCGTATGCGCTCTGGATCGACTCGTCAACCGTCCTGCTCTTGCCGTCGTCGAAACTGAGCCCACGGACAACTCCGAGGCAGACGCCCACAAGCGCGGGATACTCCAGGTGGGAATCCCTGACCATCGCGAAGACCGGTCCGCCGCTGAAGCCGGGGGTGAGGCGTGCGTCGATGATGAACGCGCCATCGCTTACGCCGGCGACGAGCGGCGTGTCGTGCCGCGTCGCAATCACCCCGGCGCGGAGCGCAAGCGGCTGGCGCACCCGCGCTTTCGGGAGGTTGCTGCGCCACAGTTCCGTCGCCATGCCAAGCGTGCGGATCTCCGTGCCGAGTCCGATGCCGAACGGCCCGAAGGATTCTCTGCGGACGACGAACGCCCCCTTGACGGCGTTTGGCGGCACGTCTTCAATCGGCAGTTTTGTCGCACGGATGAACTTCACGTCGAGTCCCTCCGCCACCATCCTGCCAAACGCCCCGGTGACGTCCACCATCGCGATGTCGTTCACACCTTCGGGCGGAGTCAGCACGAGGCCGTCGGCCTCCACGGTCTTGCGGAGGTCGGTCTTCTCATTCGGACGGTGGACGATGAACGAGACGACATTCGTGTTGCCGAGAGGCGAGGCGCCACGCGCGACGTGTGCCGCCGTCAACAGAACGACGCGGAGCGTGTCGTCCCCCTGCTTGAGTCCGACAAAGACGCCAGAACCGCATGGAGCTTTCGTCGTCAACGAGCAGATGACGACACACGCCTTGGCAACCTCCTCGAACGAGGCCGGCTGTGCAAGCCTCACGGGCACCGGTGTGTTCGAGTTGGACGGCGGAGCGATCTGCACGGACTGGGCCGCCTGACCTTTGCCTTGCTGGCGGGCAAAGACTCCGTTGAAGGGAAACCAACCCATCAGACGCAAAAGCACCAGCAGGCAAAGCGTCGCCAGCACGGCGTCCAAGACGTCGCGCCAGTCAAGGCCTCTCCTACCTTTCCGATGGGAATCGTCCATGGTCAGCCCTCTTCTTCGTCGGTCGCGTCTGTCATCGTTTCAAGCGGGAGGGACGCAACTTGTTGCGTCCGCTCGAATTCGGTCGCAGTAAACTGCGACCCTCCCGCATATCCGTTATCATTCGTCATATCGTTTCCGCCCGCTTTGCGGCGGCTTCGCCCCATATTATAGCATTTCTGCCTCTCGGAATTGGATACTCGCGACATATCATCGTGCCATCTCCCGCTTGATCCACGCCATCAGGAAGTTGACGATGCCTTGCTGGCGTTCGGCGGGAATCTCGACGCCTTGCGGCACGTGCCACCACTTCGCGAGGCAGCCGCGACAGCAACAGGCGCAGGCGTGTTGCGCCTTGAACACGGGATGTCCGCGCATCGGGGTCTGCTTGCC
>CAVFWS010000176.1:0-2158 GCA_963626295.1 Clostridium sp. CAG:138 | reverse complement strand
CCTTCAGGCCCTTCCGCCGGGAGGGCGCGTAGCGGCGCTGTCCCGGGCGCCAATTCTTTCGTAAAACATCAACTGAAAGGAACCAAACATGGATACAATGGTCGTTTCTGGCGCGATAGCGTGCCTTGGCCTCAGCGCCGCAGGGTCTGCCCTCGGCACCGGTCTTGCCGCCTCGTCGGCGGTGGGCGCGTGGAAGAAGTGCTACGCGGCGAACAAGCCTGCCCCGTTCATACTCCTCGGGCTTGTCGGCGTGCCGATCACCCAGACCCTCTACGGGATGATCCTCATGTTCATCATGCTCGGCAAGACGGGCGTGGCCGGCGCGGGAGTCCCGCTCGTCCTGCTCGGGATCTTCTCGGGCCTCGCGATCGGCCTGTCGGCCCTGTTCCAGGGTCGCGCGGCGGCGGCGGCCTGCGATGCGCAGGCGGAGACCGGACAGGGCCTCACGAACTACTTCGGCGCATTGGGCATCGTCGAGACTGTCGCGATCTTCACGATGGTGTTCACGATCATCGCGCTCGGCAAGATCGCATAGGTGTCCGCAGGCGGCAAGAGGACAGGCGAACTGGCAACGGCTCCGCTCGGGCCGTTGCTTTTCAGGTATTCATGGCCCGCGCTCGTGTCGATGAGCCTCAACGCGCTCTATGCCGTTGTGGACCGCTTCTACATCGGCAGGGGGTGCGGCGAGGCGGCGATGGCCGGCCTCACCCTGACGTTCCCCGTGATGATGCTGTTCGGGGCGTTCGGCGTGTTCGTGGGCGCCGGGCATTCCGCGGTGCTTTCGCTCCGCCTGGGCGAGGGCAACCGGCAGGCCTGCGAGAGGCTGCTCGGGCAGCTCGTCGCCTTCAAGCTGCTGTTCTTCGTCGTACTCTCCCCGCTCGTCTTCCTGTTCGCGGACGACGTGCTTAAGTGGTGCGGCGGCGCGAAGGTCTCGCCTGAGGCGTTCGCGGCCGCGAAGGGATACCTGAGGATCGTGGTGTTCCCGATGGTGTTCAGCCACCTTGCGTTCGGCTTTTCGGCGATGATGCGGGCGGAGGGGAACGCCGTGCGGTCGATGGTCTGCATGGTCGTGGGCTTCTTCGCGAACATACTGCTCGATCCCCTGCTCATCTTCGGGCTCGACCTGCCGTCCGTAGGCGTGAGACTCCCCGCGTTCGGCATAGAGGGCGCGGCGTGGGCCACGAACGTCGCGATGTTCCTGAGCTTCCTGTGCGCCGCGCACTACTATGTTGGCGGGCGCAGCGCGGTGAGGCTAAGGCTCGGCAGGATCGGATTCCACAGGGGGATGCTCGCCAAGCCGATCGGCGTGGGCCTGGCGCCGTTCCTCCAGCAGCTGATGGGTTCGCTCATAAACCTGTCCCTTGCCGCCGCATTCGCCCATTGGGCGGCGGACGAGGCGTCCGCGACGATGCAGATGGCGTCCCTCGGCGTGTTCCAGAGCGTGATGATCCTCACGATGATGCCCATATTCGGCACGCAGCAGGGGATGCAGCCGATAATCGGCTACAACTGGGGGGCGCGGAACTTCATGCGCGTAAGGCAGGCGCTCCTGCTCGGATTCTGGATCACGACCCTCCTCTGCGCCATCGCGGCCATCGCGCAGACGGTTCCGCCGTTCCCGAGGATGCTCGCGCTGCTGTTCGTGGACGGCGGCAACACGGCACTGCTCAATGCGGCAGCGCATGACCTCATGGCGGCGAACTGCATGATATGGACGATCTCGATAAATGTGGTGGCCACAACGTATTTCCAGTCGATAGGGCATCCCCGCACGGCGATATTCCTTTCCATGCTGCGCCAGGGGGTGTGCCTCCTGCCATGCATATGGCTGATGCCGCTTGTCGCGTCGCGCACCGGGTGGCTTTCGCCTGTGTTCGGCGTGTGGCTGGCGTTGCCGGTCTCAGACGTCCTTTGCCAGATCGCCACGCTCCCGCCCGCGCTCTCGCACCTCCGCTTCCTCGGGCATTTCCGTGGAAAAGCGAAAATGGTTCCACCAAGCCGGTTGAAATGCGGTTCGCAAAATCCCGCTTGATTTGGCTGTCGCCATTTGGTATAATGCGCGAACTTTTTTGGAAGGAGAAGAGAAATGAGTCAGCATCCCAGTCTTAAGGGTTCCGGCAAGATCACGTCGAAGCGCAACGTCCTGAAGCGCTTCGAG
>CAVFWS010000175.1:0-2430 GCA_963626295.1 Clostridium sp. CAG:138 | reverse complement strand
ACCGCCTTACGGCAACATTATAGCAATGGAGACATCCAATAGTAAAGCATAAGTTAAAAAGGCTCTTCGCGCAGGGCTGTGGGTAGATTGGTGGGCGAGCGGGGGCGTATCGGAGGCCTGTCGCCTCCCGTCCCTCACGCCCCTTAAGTCCCTCACGTCGCCCTGACGCATTGCTTGCGCGACCGTATCGGAGGCCAGTCGACTCTCGTCCCTCACGCCCCTTAAGTCCCTCACGTCGCCACAACGCATCGCGGTCACACGAAGCAGCGGGCGAGGTATTATCGGAGCGATAGGCTCTCACTTTTAGCTAAAAGTGAGAGCCGCTGCGGAGCTACTTCGTGACCTTGATGGTGTAGAAGCCGCTTGTGCTGCCGGTGACAGAGAGCGTCGGTGTCCAGGACGTGCCATCGCCGACCTTCGTTGCGCCGGTCGCGTTCGCCGCCATCGCCTCCAATGTCGCGCCCTCCTTCAGGCGATAGACAAGACCAGTTGTGTTTGGAAAATATGATATAATACCACCGATTCGTGATTGCGCTCGAATCGTCAAGCGGAGGGAATGTGTGGCAGGCAAGTTGAAAGTCTACGTCGAGACGTCTTTCGTCTGTTATCTGACAGGCGATCAGACTGCCAATGCCAAGATTTCCGCCGACCAAGCCCATACTCGGCAGTGGTGGGCGGAAGAGAAATCCTCTTGCAGCGTGTTCATCTCAAAGTATGTGATCGCCGAGTGCGCAGTCGGTCGCGAAGATGCCGTCGCCAAACGAGATGCCGTTCTCCGCGAGTTGCCGATGATTGATGCGGACGGCGCAACCGTTGACGCCTTGGCGCAGAAGCTCATCGACGGACACGCGCTTCCGCCAGGCGAAGCGACGGATGCGCTTCACATCGCGTCGGCGGCCGTCGGTCGCATGGACGTGCTCCTGACGTGGAATTGCCGTCACATGGCCAACCCGCACACCCTGCCCAAGACGATTGGGATCATTGAGAAAGCGGGGTATCGTTGCCCGTGGATCATGACGCCAAAGACTTTCCTCGACAACAAGAACATGGAGGTGCCCAATGCCTAAAGACGACGCCATCATCCAGGAGGTTCGCGCTGTCCGTCATCAGATCGCGCGGGAGTGCGGCAACGACATCCGCAAGATCAGCGAGCGTGCGGACAAGGCGTATGAGCAGTTCCTCGCCCGCACCCGCATCCATGCGGCATGACGACGGCCGCCCCTACGGCATCTCGACGGCGACGCGGAAGAAGCGGAATCGTTCAGGCCGTGCCGTCGCCGATTTTCGTGTCGTCGGTCGTGTTTGTCTCCATAGCCTCCAAGGTTGTGCTCTCTTTCAGGGGAGCGGTTGATCTTGCGTCTTTGCGAGTTCGTCCTTCAGGAATCGCTTGGACGGGGCCGAGAGGACAACGCCTTCGCGCTTCGCGATTTGCCGAAAGAGCATCGTGACGGGACGGTCTGCCGATCTTCCCTTCCCCGCCGCCGCCCCATCCTTCCGGTTGGCTTCGGCCTGTTCAAGAGCCTTGCACACGTCATCGGGATGCTCCCGCACCACCGCCCGAACCAGAGCCTTCTCATACGCCTTGATCCGGGTGTCCTGCAGCGCCACGGTCTTTTTCAGTTCATCCATCTCGTATGCCTGCGTCTGCACTCTCTGCTCAAGGATGATCCGGTCCAGAGAATGTTCAAACGCGGGCTGCCTCCCCTTGAGGATGTCAAGCGCTTCTTCAAGCGTGAACGACTCCATGCTTGCCATGGGTTCGCTGTAGCGCCGCATCACCTTGGCGAACGAATCCGCCAACGCCAACAGCGACGCCCTGCTCGCGCGGCGTGTGCCGTCCGCCCCCACCGCCATGCTCGCGCTGGTCCCGGACAATGCGCTGCCGGAGACGAAATACACGAGTTCCCGTTCGTCGCCCTCTCCCCGTGACGCTTGTTCGGAGGAAAGCCACCATTCCAGATAGCCGCCGAGGCACGGCATCGGAAGCCGCCCGGTGTAGGCCATGCCGCTCATGATTCGGACGGGCGTCAAGAACAATCGGCTGTCCGAGAAGACGCGCACTCTGTTCGCGAAAAGGAAATGCGCGTTCCGGACGAACAGTTCGGCCTCCGCGCTCTGAACCTCCTTGGAAGGCCACTCCACCGCCCCTCCAATCCGTGGCGCACCCGACAAGGTCGTGCCATCCATCAGTTTGATTTTCATCATCTTCTCCTTGTTCTTGTTCATGCAAGCGGTCTCCCCAAAAACCTCGTCGAGCCTCGCCAAGATCTATCAGTTGGCGGCGTAGTCGGCAATGGCCTGCCTGAGTTCAAGCGAGCTGTTGATCGCCGTGTCGGGGATCAGCAGATACCGCCACGACTTGCCGCCCGCCGGCGCCTCGTTCGCGTAATGGCACCACTTGACGGCCGCGTCCTTCTTCGCCTGCACGAC
>CAVFWS010000174.1:0-2699 GCA_963626295.1 Clostridium sp. CAG:138 | reverse complement strand
GCTCCGCTTCGCAGGTGGCGACAATCGTCTTGGCGCGGCGCAGGCAAAAGCGTTCTATCGGTCCGACCAGCCGCTTCTTCAAGCCGTGATATCGAAGCCGCACAGGATCATAACACGCCTCCGGCATCCAATGGACGTTCCGCCCCCACACGGCCGCCCACCAAAGGCAAGGCAGCCAGCCGCAATGAATCCAAACTTCATCGGCGGAGCGCAGTCGTTGGATGCCCGCCCATGTCGCACATGACACCCGATGCCCTTCGCGCTCCTGCTCGACCATGATCAGCCGTGCGATGTTCGCCGCGCCGTTCCAGGGCTGCCACCCCGCGCAAATGTGGAGGATCGACTTCATTTTTCCCGAAATCTCCATGTCAGAATCGCCGCCCGCAAGTAGTCGCCATTCAAAAGGCGAATGACGTGCGCCCAAAAGAACGAATAAATACGACACTTGATTCCATATCGTCCGCAGACGAGTGCCATCTCCCGTGCGACCGGCGGAGAGAACTTCCGCTCCTGCGCCGCGCACGTCTTGCTGCTGGGATGAAGCCTGAACCCCCAGATCAGACGCGGAACCTTGACATACCAGAAGCCCGCCTGGCGGAAGCGACACCACAGATCAACATCCATCGCGTAATGAAGAGACAGATCAAAACCGCCGACCTCCTTCCAGGCCTCGCGCCTGAGAAACGAGCTCGGCCCGTAGACCTGCACGGGAAGTCCACGATACGCACACTTCCAGCCGCTGTCCCATACGCACCAACGGACGCACCCCTCCGGATTGAGATAGGCCGTGTTCCCCGCAATCCACTGAGCATTGGGATTCTTCCCGCTCACCTCTGCCACCGCCTTGAGAGCCCCCGGCAGCAACACGTCATCCGCGTTGAGCCAGAAAAGCCATTCGCCATGCGCCTTGGCAAAGCCCTTGTTCAGCGCATCGCTTTGCCCGGCATCAGCCTCAACATCGCCGTCCTGGACGATGACCTCCAAATCGTCGCCCATTCCCTGCGCGCGCAAAGAGGTGAGTGCTGCGTCCAGATATGGACGCGCCCCCTTTACAGGGATAACACAAGTGAAGAGGGGGAAAGGAGCAGGCTCCATATGTTTGCTTGCGGGGGTTTTAGACGTGGAGAACGTGTAGAACATGGAGATCAAAGCCTCACGGTTTCTCCACGCTCTCCCGATCTCAACGTCCATTGCTCATCTTCCTTCTCCACGCTCTCACGATCTCCACGGCTCAAAAGCCTCCCGATCTCCCGGTCGACGATCCAGCGGTACCACAGCCCCTGCCAGAAGTTCCACATCCACCCCGCGTAGCCGTCGAGGAAGCCGAGGCGGACGAAGTAGCGGATCGAGAAGTAGACGAGGGCGCGGAAGTAGCGCGGCATCCTGTAATACGCCTCCTTCGAGGGCTTGAAGCGCAGCTCGCCGCGCTTGAACGCGAGCGCGTCGCGGGCCTCGCGCTTCGCGTAGCCGCGGTG
This sequence comes from Clostridium sp. CAG:138, assembly GCA_963626295.1. GTDB lineage: Bacteria > Verrucomicrobiota > Kiritimatiellia > RFP12 > UBA1067 > UBA1731. The sequence goes on along the minus strand of CAVFWS010000174.1, from coordinate 1,224 downwards.
CTTCTCGCGCCACCAGTCCATCGAGTTGAGGTTGTCGTCCGCGAACTCGCCCTTCAGCCGCCAGTCGCGCCCTTCGCTCGTCTCGATGTGCTCGTCCATCGCCCGGTCCTGACAGCGTCCGATGCCGCGCTTGAAGAAGCGCACCATCGGGATGTGGGCGGTGCCGCCGAAGCGGATGCGGCGTCCGCAGAATATTCGCGCGCGAGAGAGAGAGAGAGAGGTCACGTCCGGCGGCAGGGCGCCGGACGTGACCAGCGCGCGCACCTCCCGGCACGTCTCGGGGAAGAGGTATTCGTCCGCGTCGAGGCGCAGGATCCAGGTCGACTCGAGCGGCAGGCTGTCGAGCGCCCAGTTCAGCTGCTTGGCGTGGTTTCCCGGCCAGGCGTGGCGGACGACCCGCGCGCCCATCTCGGCGGCGAGCGCGTCCGAGCCGTCCGTCGAGAAGCAGTCGACGACGAAGACGTTGCGCGGCGCGAGGGGGGCGAGGCGCTCGAGGCACCGCCGGATGTGGAGGGCCTCGTCCTTCTGGAGGATGATGACGTCAATGTCGGTTTTCATGGTCGCCACGGATTCTTGTTTTCTTGCTTCGCCACGGATTTCACGGATTGACACGGATGTTGGGTTCTTTGCTCCGCCACGGATCTTTCGGATTGGCACGGATTTAGAAAATTATTCTTTGGATTTCAATGTCATTAGGCTTGCCGAAGTTGACGAGAAGCCCTATTTTCAAACCTGTTGCCTTCAAGTAGTTCCTTACCTGCGCCGCGTGCTCTTTCTTCAACTCGGCTACAGCCTTTAATTCCACAACAATCTTGTCAAAGCAGACGAAGTCGGCCTTATAGAATTGGCGTAACGGCGTCCCCTTGTATTGGAGCGTCAGCTCCTTCTGCTCGGCATAAGGAATGCCAGCCTTTTCAAACTCCAAGGCAAGCGCTTCCTGATAAACCGCCTCTAAGAAACCGTGTCCGAGCGTGTTATACACCTCAAAACACGCTCCGCGTATTGCATATGTCTCATCCTCAAACAACATTATCCATCCTTCCTATCCGTGCCGATCCATAGGATCCGTGGCGACAACAACGTCCCCCATCCGTGCCGATCCGTAAGATCCGTGGCGATAACAATGCCCCCATCCGTGCCGATCCGTAAGATCCGTGGCGACAGCAACGTCCCCCATCCGTGCCGATCCGTAAGATCCGTGGTGACAGCAACATCCCCCATCCG
>CAVFWS010000173.1:0-2943 GCA_963626295.1 Clostridium sp. CAG:138 | reverse complement strand
GAACAGCGCGCCGTGGTGCAGATGGGCCTCACGCAGGCGGGCTTCGCGACGTTCATGGCGCTCCTCGGCGTCGGCGGCGAGCACTCGTCGGCCCAGGTCGACATCCGCCGCGACGAGAAGGACGGCTCGATCGTCATGACCTACGAGAGCCTGCCGGACAAGGACAATCCGGTCGAGGCGCGCTACAGCTTCCGCATCGAGAAGGACGGCACGAACTACCGCGTCGGCGACCTCGTCTGCCGCAAGAACCCGCAGGCGGAGCCGGCGCCGCAGCCGGCGGCCGTCGAAGGTTGAACGATCCTTTGCTTTCTGGCGAAATTAGTAAACCGATTTACGAACGGGGGCAGGACAGAAGTTGGCTCGCGGTAAAGGGTTCCTTCCGCAATCCGACGGCGGTCTTTGGAGGGAAGCCGCATCCGGCGATGGCGGGGATATAAGGCTTTCTTTCGCGTCAACTTTCATGCCGATTTGAGGTCCGCAAGGCGGACGCCATCCCGACGGCTTCCGTGAGGCTGTCCGCCACGGGGCAGCGAGCCGCCACGAGACGCTCGCGCACCTGATGCCCGCAGGCGACAAGTACGCAACGGCCACCCAATTCACGCGCCACTTCGGCATCATGCAGGGTATCGCCGATGAACACGGCGGACTCCACATCGCCGCCCAACGTTTCCATCAGCTCGTGTCCACGCTGGAGCTTTGACGCCCCATCAAGGTTGTCCACCCCGTATACGCGGTCGAAAAACGCATCGAGGCCATTTGCGGACACCGCTTCATCCAGCTTATCCTGCCGCAAGGCCGAGAGTACGCACTGACGGAAGCCCAGTCCGGAAGCAAGCGCCAGCGCCGACCTTGCGTCGGAACGGACCGATTGCGGTTCCTCAAGCACGAACCGGTGGAAATCCTCGCATATATCATCCCAGTCCCACTTGTCCAGATCCACGCCAAGCTCGGCGTAGAACGGCCTGACCGGGAATCCGAACCTCCTGCGGTAGTGTTCCACGGTTATCGGCCTGGCGCCGCGAATCGCAAGCATTCGGTTCAAGGCCCCGACGGCCGCCGCTACGTCATCGAGCAGTGTGCCGTTCCAGTCCCAAATGAGATATCTATGCATCGGTTAGGCCACGTGCGCCGCACATGGACGGGAATCGCAAAGGCAGATTGCGATGAAGCCCGCTTCAGACGCTTCGCCATTCCAGGGAGAGGTCTATCGACCCGGCGGAATGCGTAAGGCATCCAAGCGAGATCGCGGTGACGCCAGTCGCAGCGACCTTCCTGGCCTTGTCGAGCGTTATGCCGCCGGAGGCTTCCGTCTTGGAGATGCCCCTGCACATCTTGACGCACTTCCTCATGTCCGCGACGGACATGTTGTCGAGCATTATCCACTCCGGCTTCGCCTTCAGCGCACTCGCGCACTCGCGAAGAGTCTCCACCTCCACCTCCACCTCAAGCTTCGGAAACCGCTTGCGGGCCGCCACGACGGCCTTGTCAAGCTCGTCGGGATTGCCGCCACGCCAAAGGCGGCGGTGGTTATCCTTCATCAGGATGCGGTCGTACATCCCCATGCGGTGGTTCGTCCCGCCGCCGCACGTCACGGCGTACTTCTCGAATACGCGCAGGCCTGGCGTGGTCTTGCGCGTATCGAGTATCAGCGTACCGTAATCCTTAACGGCATCGACAAAGGACTTTGCGAGGGTAGCGGTCGCGCACATGCGCTGCATGAAGTTGAGGGCCGTACGCTCCGCCGCAAGAATCGAGCGAGCCTTGCCGCGAAAGACGAGTATCGGCTCGCCAGGCTTGACCTCCGAGCCATCCCCCTTCAGGATCTTCACGGAGATGCGCGGATCGGCCATCTTCAGGACGGCTCTGGCGACGGTCGCGCCGGCGACCACGCAGCCGCGTCCCTTGGCGTATATCTCCCCCTCCGCGACCGCCTTTGGGTCGACAAGCGCCTCCGACGTCGCGTCGCACCAATCCGCACTGATCCTATCTACGCTCGACAGATCCTCGTCGAGCGCAAGCCTTACGGCCGCACGGGCGCGCGGCGATTTCATCACATCCCGGTCCATAGACGGCATCAGACAGTTACGAGACGGACGCCACCGACCAGTCGGAGAACATGAGCCAAGCCGCGAAACCTATGGATGCAAGCGCGACAAGCGCCGCTATCAGGGCCACAAGCGTGGAAGTCTTGCCTACGCCTGGGGCAGCCTTCTTCTTTGAAGAGTCATCCGCGTCAAGCTGGAAGCGTGCCGCTATGACCGCACCGCCGGATGCCGTTGCCTGGGGTTCCTCTTTGGCCGTCTCTGGTTTTTTCAGTTTCATGCGCGAAAGTGTACCACATCCCGAAATATTCAGCAAGAGCCATTTTACCTAAATCTGGGGCATGTTAATTTATTGCGTGATTAGAAGAATTTACGATTTACGATTTGCGATTTACGATTGCATTTGTCGATTTAAGTATTGATTGATTTGAGGGAGAATTCGCCTATGAAAGTTAATGCGGACGCAATGAATTGCGTCCCTCCCATCATCACGGAAAAGATGGCCATGTAGAAATGGAAGAGTTAGGTTTCAGGGCTATGAAATGCCTAAATCCTCAAATGCCTAAATGCAATCGCAAATCGAAAAATCGTAAATCGTAAATTCCGCCCCACAGGGGCGGCAGAGAACCTACCGAGCGGGGGCGGTCTTGAACTTCACCCAGATGAAGTCGAGCGGATCGCGGACGGAAACCGTCAGGCGAGAGCCATCCACACGCGCCTCCCCACGGCCGCCGATGACTTCCGCTTCGGACGCCTTGGCCACCCCGAAGATCGGCTTGAGGTCGAGCGTGTGCGACTCCTCGCCGCTCAGTTCGCGGAACAGCAGCGCATACCCGCCCGTTCCGTCCGCCGCCTTTCTTCACGGACGCGGAGTTGGACGAGCGGCCCTTCTGCCAGCCGT
>CAVFWS010000172.1:0-3054 GCA_963626295.1 Clostridium sp. CAG:138 | reverse complement strand
CGTTCTATCGCTTCTAATGTAGGGTTTATCGCCCTTCTTCTCAGATTGCCGATAGTCTGTCTTGCTTTGGTTTGTATGTTCGTAGTTTCGCGACTACTTATGCAAGGCTAACAAAAAATCATAACCCCCTTGAAAAAAGGGGGTTTTCACGTTCTAAAAAAACTTTATGAAAGTATGCTTTACTTCTTGACATAACCCCCATTATGCGCTATGCGTTGCGGGGGATCCGGCAGTCCGCAGATGCGTCAGATGTCGATGGAGACGTCGACATCGTCTTTCGCCGCGGTCGGGACATTGGTCTCTTCCTTTTCGTCGGTCACTTTCCAGGCGTTCTTCTGCCCGGTGGGCAGATAGCGGTAATACACCATCAGCTGGAGCGCGATGTAGCACGTGGGCGCGATCGGCTGGGACCCGATGTGCATATCCTCGCATTCCCAGTAGCCCAGCTCCTGGGGCATCCCGTTGTGGTCAAGGTACTTGCCCGGGATCTTGCGCTGGCCGCGCTTGTACACGGCCTTCATCCTGGCGTTCCACTCGAACCAGCGCTTGTCTCCCTCGTAGTAGTTGAAGAACACCATCGTGGCCCAGTAGTTTGCGCGGACGGGGCAGCACGAGATGTCCGTTGTGGATATCGTCGGCGGCTCCCACTCGTCCATGAGGATGCCGAGCGTCTTGTCGATCACCGGGTTGTCGCCCGCCCCGACATACTGCATTCCGACCACGCCAAGCATGTAGTGCCACATCATGATTCGCGGATAGTTCGCGGGCGGCGGACCGTAGTACGCGCTCGAGAAGCCGCCGAGCTTCTTGTTCGCCTGGTGCAGGAAGCCCTCCCTGAGCTTGTCAAGGCCGTACTGAAGGTTCGGTATCCGGAACTTCGAGAGCTGCGCCGAACGAAGGGCCATCACGTAGAACGTGAGCTTCGTGAGATCCTTCGGCTCGACATTCTTCGACCCGTCCTTCCACGGGCCCCAGATAGTCCCCTTCATCTTGTCGGCAAGGTCATTGAGCGCCTGCTCCACGATCTCCCTGATGTTGGGGTTGCGGGAAAGACCATAGGCCTCCGCGAGCGCTGCCAGGGCGATGGCGTCCTTGTGGCGGTTCCGCATCAGGTACTCGACGCCCTTCCGCACCGTGTCACCAAACTCGGGGTCGCCGCCCGGCTTGATGCCGCGGGAGAGGTAAGTGAGGACCACGAAGCCAGTCATGTTCAGCGAGCCGCTGCGCCCCGCCCAGCTGCCATCCGGCCTTTGCTGGGTCTTGAGCCAGCGCAAGGCACGCATCACGCAGCGCTCCGTCTCCACGTCGCCGCCGAACTTTGCCAACGCCTTGGCGCGGGCGCCGGCGGAGCGGGACGCCTGGAGCGTGGTGCGCATCTTGACCGGGGCTACGATGTCCATCACGGCATTTGGCGCATCGACCGTGGGCGCGGACGTATCCGTGGACGGCGCAACGACGTCGGTCGGCATCGCCAGGTTGTTCAGCGACGGGTTGGCGATCGCGTTCATCACCTCTGTCTCGATCGCCGCCTGGTCGGTGCTCTGCTCCTGCTGCATGTCCTCCATCTCCGGCGGAAGCTCGTCGAGGGTCACGTCGTCCTCCGCCTTCGCGACGTTGATGTCCGTCAGGTCCCTGTTGGACTTGCTTGGCACCGAGCAGACGAACAGGATGGCGATGAAGATGGCCGGTATGACAATCGCCCCGACCGGGGCGAGGAGACGCTGCATCTCGATGAGCGCCTCCTTGTACTCGCGGGAATCCGCCGGCGCCTTGAGCCCGCGGAGAAGCATCCCTATCCGGGAGAACAGCGTGGGGTTCTCGAACTGCTTCTCGATCTCGCTTATCCGGGCCTCCTCAAGCTGGAGTTCCTCGGACACTTCCTGATCAGGCTCTGGTTTGTTGTCGCTCACTTGCGGCCTCCCTTCTTCACGGATTTCTTGGGCGCGGCCTTGGCATTCGAGTCCTTGCCTCCTTCGCCGCCGCCTGCCGTGCTCAATGCCCCCGGGACGTTCCCCGCCTTCTTGAGGGCCTCAAGCTCCCCGTTGAATATGACATCGATCCCGATGTTCCCGATGCGCGGCACGAGACCGCGCCTGCTGCTTCCCTTGACGGACAGGAGGATGTCGTTCTTGCCAAACAGCACCGTGCCGGCGGGTATTGCGTATATCTGCGACCCCGCGCGCTTCTTGATGACCTTCAGCGGCTTGTTGTTCAGGTTCACGTCCACGTCCCACCCGCTCGGTATCTCCATGATCGTGGTGAGGTAGCACTTCGGTATCTTGCGCTCCGCCTTGAGCTTGTCCATGTCGTCCCATATGTAGATCTCGTACTTGGCCGTACCCTTTATCTCGCTTGGGCCGGACGTGATCAGCACCTGGCGCTGCAGTGGCGCATACCTGATCATGTCCTTCACGAACTGCCGGGTGCGCACCCTGTAGTTCACGAAGTACCGCTTGTTCTCAAGGCGGATCTTGTCCTGCTCGGGCTGGAAGAGGCGGGGATCCGTGTAGTTCCACCAGCTGTCCCACCATTCGGTGCGCCCCGACGTGTACATGATCCCCTTCGCGCCCGCAAGACGCGCCTCCGTGACGCGGGCGCGGTAGACCTCCTGCACCTGCCTCGGCATCCGCTGGTCGTCCTCGCGGCCGCCCTCGTCGTTGTGCGAGTAGATGCGCGACTGCTCGATCGTAGCATAGAAAGGCACCCCGCACCTCTTGGCGAATTCGCCGGACTCGCTCCAGCGGTTCATCTCGTTGCCGCCGAAGAAGAGCAGGTCGACGAGCTTCTGCTCGAACCACACCTGCACGTCCATGCCGGCGTCCTTGCAGGCCTGCTGGGAGTCGGGGATGCGAATCGCCAGCAGAACCCCCTTCGCCCTTGCCGCCGCGGATATCTGCGCCATCATCTCCGTGATGAGCTGGCGCTGCGAGGCGCTCGCGACGCCGCCCCACGCGACGCTGCGGAAGAGGCACGGGAAGCGGCAGAAGTCAACCATCAGCCCGTCGATCTCGTAGCCCTTGATTATCTCCATCGCCATCGCGGCAAACTTGGCCC
>CAVFWS010000171.1:0-3309 GCA_963626295.1 Clostridium sp. CAG:138 | reverse complement strand
GAGTCGATCCAGAGCGCATACGGCATCGTCACGCCTCTCGACGCGATCTTCTCCGGTACGCCGACGGAATAAATCGCGGTCTCACACCCTCGATTCGCCGTTATCCCCTCTTCCTCCACGGCGGCGCAGTACACGCCGATGGCATTGTCAGCAGCTCGGTCGTTGGCTACTCCAGTCAGGATGTGAAGGTGGGTCAGTTCTACATGGTGGCGGTGCAGTTCGCCGATGTCGGCGCAAGCGCCGACGTGGCGAACTTCAACACCTTCATTCGCCATTGAGCCACCTCGCATGGGAGATGCGCAAGGCATCATCATTCATCCAAATCAAGCGTTGCTTCGTAGCCGCGCAGGGCATCGGGGAGCGGAAGCGGATAGATGCCCATCGACTGCAGCTGCGCGTTGGCTTTGAGCCAGTAGCCGTAGGCTTCCGCTTTGTCAGTTTTTCTGGATCTGGATGGATCGCAGAGCCGAGCGAGATGCCGCTCGGCCTTCTCGCGGTATGCGACTTCGAGTTTCTGGCGTTTCGCGAGCTCTTCAAGATAGCCGTCGATGTCGCCGCCGTCGGCAAGGTAGGCGCGAAGATCGGCCTTGATTTTTGCGACGATGCGCTTGAGATCGATCGTTTCGGTGAAGTCCGTCTCCGCAATGCGTATCGGCTCGCGCAGGGATGCCTCGAATTCCGCGTCTGCGGGGCGTGGGATCGGGATGGCGGCAACGGGGCGTCCCGGCTCGGCGAACGCCGCCATGAGGCTTTCTGCGGCGTTTGTAAAATCCTTGGCGGCGGCCTCGACGCGCTGGCGGTCGCCGTTGATCGTCTGTCGGGCGAGGGGCTTGGCGTTGCGGTAGATGACAGGCGCGGCGGGCGGCGTTGCGGCAGCCGAGGAAGGCGAAGGCGGCGGCGTGGGGACACGCCGCCCTATCAGGAACGCGGCGACCCCGGCGGCGAGGGCGGCTACGGCAATGGACGCGACAACGACGCGCTTGCGAACGCCGCGTATCTCGCCGTTCGCCTTCGATCCGTCGGCCGCGACCACCTTGATCGCCTTGATGCCTTGGGCGCGAAGGGTCTCGAACACTCCCTCGCGGCTTTTGGCCTCCATCGAGGCTTCATGGCGTTTGCCATCGCTTGTTTTATACGCGTAGGTAAACTTCATCTCGATTGCGGCGCGATGGGGTTATCGCGCCCTGCCACATCTTTCTCGTCGCGTCCAACCACAAAACCCTAACTGTCAATCACGACTCACTTCTTCTTCGGTGAAGGGATCGAGAGGGCGTTAGCGGGACCGCGCTCCTTGGTGGCGTTGATGTCTTCCCAGATCGCCTTCTGGACGTCGTTCGTGGGGGCGGGCGCCCAGCCTTCGCGGCAGGCCTTGCGGTAGGTGGATTCGATGTAGGGAATCACGCCAATCTGCTTGAGGTAGGGCGTGAAGCGGTTGACCACGTCGATGGGCAGTTCCGCGACTGGCGAATCGTCGAGCTGCGAAGCATTGCCGATGAAGCCGGTGAGCGGGTTGTTGTATTCGCTGCCGATGCCGCCGCAGAGATAGCAGAACGCACGGAGCAGTTCCATCTGGGCGCGGCTCTTGACGTTCTTGTCCTTGAACTTGCCTATGTTCACCTTCGCCCACTTGTCCTCCGGCGCGACGAGGATCGCGGGGTCGGCGGCGTTGTCCACCACGATCACCACGGCCTTGGCTGCGTTGGCGAGGAGGTACTTGTTTACGTCCGCCACGTCATCGGCCTTGGCGTCGAGCGTATCGATCTTCACGCGCAGGTGCTTGCCAAGCACGTTCATCGTCTTGGCGATGTCCGGCGTGGCGACGGTATTCTGGAGGTTGGCATAGACGATGCGCCCCTTGCCTTCTGTCTTGCGGACGATGCCGCCGGCGTAGGCGATGCGGGCGGCCTTCTGCTTGGCGCGGTACGCCTCGCGCTGGTCGGGAGCGAGGGCGTCGATGGCGGCTTTGCGCTTGGCGTAGAACGCCTTTAGCTCCTCCTTCGACATTTGGTTCATCGGTTTTTCCATTTCCGGAATCGTCGGGAACTCCGAATCGGCGAACGCCGTGACGGCGCAGATGGCGGCTACGGCCACAATGCATAGATTCTTCATTTCTGCCTCTCCTTTTCAGATTAGATTTGAATTGTTGAAATCAGTTGCCGATGGTCGCCTCGGCGGCGGCCTCCGCCTCTCGCGCCTCGCGCATCTTGCGGTAGCGTTCGAGCTGGTAGTAGGTGGCTTTCGGAACCTTGAGCGGCGAGCAGCCTCGGCTTTCCAGCATCTTGTTGGAGGCTTCGATGAACTTGTCGTATTCGTCGGCGGTGTATTCGCCGCTCTTGCGGATCTGGCGCAGTTCCATTTCGAGGTCGCGCCTGTACTGCCCCATTTCGATCAACTGGTCGAACTGCTCCTGCATGACCTGTCCAAAGGTCTTGTTCTCCTTGCGCATGACCTCCAGGATCTCCTTCTTCGTCTCGCGGACGTATTCGCGGAGCTGGCGGTTGTACTCGTTGTCCTGACCCTCCGCGAGCGCGACGTCCTCGGCGAGGGACTTCTCGAAGTCGCGTCCGATCCTGTCGAAACGCAGCCCGCCCTCCATCGGAGTGCCGGGGACGATTTCGAGGAACGCGCCGATGAGGTCGTCGCTGTCGTACTTGAACTTCTGCGGCGGCTCAGGCTTTCGGGGAATGACGCGGCGCGGATACTTCTTGGCTGTGGATGGTGCCTTTCGCGACTTCGGCTCTTCAACCGCGACAGCGGTCGGCTCGACAGGCGCAGGCTTCGCCGGCACAGCCTTGTCCGTTTCTGCGGGCTTGGGCTGCTTCGGCTTCGCGGGCTTCACCTCCTTCACACGCCTCGTCTTCTGCGTCTCGTCGGCGGACGGGACGCGCTCCGGCCCGTCAGTGAGAAACACCCACGCGCCAATTGCCAACGCGACCACGGCCACGCCCGCGAGGAGTCCCTTGGCGAGGCCATTCCCCATTCCCCGTTCCCCATTCCCCACTCTCTTCTGCTCCGCGCCCTCCTTCACCGAGATGGCGGAGATGCCGCGCGCCTTCAGTTCGGCCCAGACGGCGTCGCGGTTCGGGACGTCGAGAACCAGCGAGTCGCGCTTCCCTTCCTTATTTCTGTATATGACCGTGAAAATCATAAGTTATAGCTCCTTGTCGGCTGTCGCCGCCGCGCTTGCCTCATGCACAGGGCATGGCTTTCAATGTCGCTGCATTGTATCAAAATTCGCCGATTACGGCAATGGCTGTCGCGTGGATTTCAAAAGCGGAATTTTTGTGGAGGGCAAAAGCGGAATGGCGT
>CAVFWS010000170.1:0-4475 GCA_963626295.1 Clostridium sp. CAG:138 | reverse complement strand
TCTTCCCTCACGGCGGCGCAGTACACGCCGACGGCATTGTCAGCAGCTCGGTCGTCGGCTACCAATCCAAGACGGTGACGGTCAACAACCGCTCAATGCGTTCGGCTGCGACCTTCCTCAAGGTCGGTGCGAATCCGACGGCGATCAAGATCTCCGACATCACGCAGACCTCCGGCGATCCCGGCGATCTCACGCTCAACACCTATAACGACAACGTAACGCGCATCGCGAGCTACCAGTTCTTCTCAACGGCGGCTACTGGCGGCGAGATCCCGGAAGGTTGGTATATCCTCGATTCCGACGGCGATCCCAATTTCGAGGCTGGCCCGCAGGGCACGGATCTTCCTTATGGACAGGGCTGCGTGATTGTTTCGGCCAATAGCATCGCAGAGTACACTTCTGCCGGCGAGGTCGATTCTGTAAAGCGCGAGTTTACCGTTGCGGTCAATGCTCGTAAGATGATGGGCAATGTTCTGCCTCGTGCGATTAATCTGAACGAACTCAAGCAGACAACTGGCGATCCTGGCGATCTCACGCTCAACACCTACAATGACAACGTAACGCGCATCGCGAGCTACCAGTTCTTCTCAACGGCGGCTACTGGCGGCGAGATCCCGGAAGGTTGGTATATCCTCGATTCCGACGGCGATCCCAATTTCGAGGCTGGCCCGCAGGGCACGGATCTTCCTTATGGACAGGGCTGCGTGATTGTTTCGGCCAATAGCATCGCAGAGTACACTTCTGCCGGCGAGGTCGATTCTGTAAAGCGCGAGTTTACCGTTGCGGTCAATGCTCGTAAGATGATGGGCAATGTTCTGCCTCGTGCGATTAATCTGAACGAACTCAAGCAGACAACTGGCGATCCTGGCGATCTCACGCTCAACACCTACAATGACAACGTAACGCGCATCGCGAGCTACCAGTTCTTCTCAACGGCGGCTACTGGCGGCGAGATCCCGGAAGGTTGGTATATCCTCGATTCCGACGGCGATCCCAATTTCGAGGCTGGCCCGCAGAGTTTGACCTTTGCCTCCGGTGATGGTTTTGTCGTCGTCTCTGCAAACAGCAACGCTGTCCTTCAGTTCCCGAAGGCGATTGCCGACTAACAATTTGATCTGTCGGGCAAGGTGCCCGATGGCTCATTACAGACAAAGGAAAAGAAAATGAAGAAACTCATGTTTATGCTCGCGGCAGTCGCTATTGCGGTTTGTGCGCAGGCAGCGTCAGTATCATGGTCAACGGTGGCCATGTTTAATGCGGAAGGTGCAAAGATCGCGGACAAGGCAACCGTGTACGTGTACCTTATGGATGTCGACACCTATAACGCTCTGACCGATGTGTGGGCAGCCTATGGTGACAAGGTCAAGGCTGGTGGCACCGATGCTTCGGCATCCAAGACCTCTGGCAAGTACACCCACAAGGCCTCTAGCATCTACGCCCCGAATGGTACGGCTACGGCTAACACGACCTATTACGCCGCCATTATTGCGACGTATGGAACGGGCGATGACATGAAGTACTATGCCGAAAAGGCGGCGGTAACAACCGGTGACGACGGAGACGCCGCGTTCAATGTCGGCGTCGGTCATCTCGACACGGCTGCAAGCGCGGCTACGGCGTGGACTGCTGCGGCATCCGTTCCGGAACCGACGTCCGGTCTGCTGATGCTCATGGGGCTTGCGGGGCTTGCGCTCCGTCGCCGCAGGGCGTAAGGGGTGCGGTCACGCGTAATGCGTGACCCTTCCAGACAGCGAGAGCCCGTCCGCGATGCGCGGGCGGGCTTTCAATTCTCAAGGAGAACCATGACCTACACGGTAACATATCGGGACAAGGGCGGACACCGCATTGAAGAATGCTTCGAGGCGGCGAATCGCGATGCGCTGTTCAAGATGCTGGACACGAGGGGGATTAGCGCGATCCGGGTGGCGAATGGCGGTCGCGTAGGATCGCGACCCTCCCGTGGTGGGAATGCGGCGCGATGGCGCTATCGCGCCCTACCGGTAGCGGTGGTCGCTTTGATCGCAGGCGTGGCCGTGTGGTGGATGGTCGGGCGCGAAGAGTCCGTGCCGCAGCCGGAGGAAACGAAACGCGTTGCGCCTGTGAAGGTCGTGAAAACGCAATTGCCGAAGCCCACAACACCCAAGCCTCCGGAACCGCCCGCGCCGAAGAAGGATGGGCCGCCGTGGCCGGAGAGGTCTCCGCACCCAGACGGCGAATGGCGGCATGGCGAAGGCCCGCGTTCCATTGCCGTGACCAACGGCTGTCTCGTAACCTATCCCAACTATCCGGGCGTTCAGTTGGTTCTCCCGCACCCAGCGTTCGCCGCGCCTTTCGAGACGCTTCTCGACAATGAGATAGCCCGCATCATCACCATGAAGCCGGGAGACGATTTCATAGACGTTCCGCTTCCGAAGAACTTCGACGAGAAGTTCGTGCAGTCGATACTCGTTCCCATCGAAGACAAAGAAGACGACACGCCCGAAAAGGCGGAGCTGAAACGGCAAGTGAGGGATGCGCGTAGAATCCTCATCGATGCCGCGAATCGCGGCGAATCGCCGAGGCAGATTCTGATGGACGAGGCGAAAACGCTCCGTCGCATGATGCAGACTCGCGACAACTTCCAGCGGATCATCAACGAGCAGATCCAGAGCGGCGCGTCCGACCAGGACATCAACGACACGGTGAACGCCGCGAACAAGATGCTCGAGCGCGAAGGCATCGAAGGCAAGGTGATCCTTCCGTGGAAGACAAAACTGCGTCTCCAGCAGGGCAAGGCGGAAGGCAAGATTTTGGATTGAACAAGGAGTTGCAAATGAAGAGCATTGTTATCGCATTGGCGGCAACGATGATCGCCGCAGGCACATTCGCGGCGGACGGCACTGCGCAAGGCGACACGCGCCCTGCCGTAAAGCGCAGCAACGCAGAGCGCATGGCGGAGATCGCCATGCGACTCTACGGCGGCAAGATACGCCAGCCGAACACCGAGCAAGGCGAGATTGTGTTTGTAAACACGCAGAAGACGGTCGATGCCGCCGTTCTCGAAAAGGCGCTCGCGAAACTCGAGCGGCAGTTCAAGTACATAATCAAAGTCTCCGACAAGGATGTGGCGAGCGATGCAGGACGCATTGTGATCCGTCTTGAAGATCTCGACCGCAAGGAACGCATCATCCTCGCACCGGAGAATTTCTGGGCGAGCGTGAACGTGAAAGGTCTCGCAGCAGACAATCCGCCGAAGGCGATCCTTGCCGACCGTTTCGAGAAAGAGGTGCGCCGAGCCTTCGCATTCGTCTGCGGCGGCACGTGCGGAACGGAGCCGCAGGGCATCTGCCGCATCGTGAAGGATCTTGGCGACCTTGACGCGATACCTGGCAAGGACTACGCGCTCGACATCGAGGCGAGAATAATCAACAATATGCGCGAGACCGACATAAAGCCGTACCGCATAGCGAAGTACGCCGATGCCGTGCAGGAAGGCTGGGCCCCCGCGCCCACGAACGACGCGCAGCGGGCGGTATGGAACAAGGTTCACGCCCTGCCGAAAAACCCGATGACCATCGAGTACGATGCGAAGCGCGGGAAATGAAATTCACATACGCATACAAGACCTCTGACGGAGTCCGTCACGAGGACGCGATGAATGCCTCTTCAAGAGAAGAGGTGTTTGAACGTCTGCGAGAACGAGGCATCAAGGCGATCAAGGTGGTCGCGGCGGACGGCAGCAAAGCGAACGGCGAGATACGAGGCGTACGCAAGCGCGTCGTTGTCGCATCCTTTGCCATCGCCGCTCTCGCCGCCGGATTCGCGGCGTTCTTGGCAGGGCGGCGCGTCCACACACCGCCGCAAGATGACGAGGCGGCCAGCCTTATCTATTCAACCATGCGGCGGCAGGTGATCGGCGACGTGGCGATAATCGAGAAAGGCATCCGCACGGGATGGGCGGATGCCTTTACGGATGAAGGCGACCGGTTTTTAGCGTCGTACGCGGTTCCTGGCGTCGCGAGCGGTCTGCGCGGGCCAGTGAGCGTGGAGGCGTTGCGCCGCGTCGTGGAGGCGCACAACGTGCCTGTGGAGGGCGATTCCATCGAGGTGCGCCAGATCAAGGCGATTGTCGGGGGAATGAAGAGCGAGGCGAAGCGGTATCTCGCCGCAGGCGGAACGCTCGAGAAATACGCGGAGCGTCTTCAAGATCGCCAGAAATCGGAGATTGCGATCTACGACCGGGTGAAGGCCGAGATCGACAAGACCCGCGAGACGATACAGGGCGACAAGTTCGACGCATTCGTTGAAGAACGCAACGATGGATTGCGCAACCTCGGCATCCGCCCGGTGGTCGTGGGGGATTAGCGGCGGTCACGCGGGACGCGTGATCCTTGCCGTGGTGAATCAGGAAAGGCCGTGCGCCACGCCATTGCCGTAATCGTGTCGCGGTGAAAGCAAAAGCGGACAGCTGTGGAGGGCAAAAGCGGAATGGCTTT
>CAVFWS010000169.1:0-5834 GCA_963626295.1 Clostridium sp. CAG:138 | reverse complement strand
CGTCCTGGATGGGAATCGTCAGCAATCCGAACAGCGCGCGATCCGCCTGATGGAAGAAGAACGCGCAGCTGAGCATCGCCAGCATCACCCACTTGTAGGAACTTTTCATGTCAGTCTCCGCTTATGCCTGCCATTGCCGCGCCATGGCCTTCCACTAAGACCTCCTTATGCCCTTCAGCGCCACCTGCACCGGACTCGGCTCCTCGCTCTTCGACCAGTCCTGCGACTCGACCCACTCCTGGGCGGCAAAGACGGTCTCGGCGGCAGTCCCGTAATCGACGTGCCCAAGTTCCGACACGAGCCTTATGCACCTGTCTATGAGCTTCTTGTTGGACATCGACACCCAGCTCATCCAGTTACCGGCAATGCGCCCCATCGCCGCCATCGTGCCGGTCGAGAGGCAGTTGAACGCGAGCTTCACCGCAAGGTGCTTCCATATCTCAAGCGGCGAGTCTGCGATCGGGAAGGCAAACGTGAAGTCACGCCGCTCCGGCCATGCGGAGGCCAGACTGTCGGCTGCGGCGGCAAAGGCCGCGTCCGCACCGGGGACGTTCAGCACGACCGCCGCCGCCCTCGCGTAGCCTTCGATGCGCTCTGGCGCGGGCTCGTTGCCGATCATGTACGTGATCAGGTCGGAATACTTTATGAGCGGCGGATGGTCGATGAAGCCCTGCGGCATGCCGAGGGATCGCGCATCGTCCGCCGTGAACTCCAGGCAGCGCGGATGGCGCCGCATCATCTCGCTCCAGCATTCCTCCGTTGGATGCAACGGATTCTTCACGAACGCCCAGCTTTGCGCGAAATCCCTTTCCCGGCTCGACCGGAGCGGAGGGATCATGAACGTGGGCGCACGTTCGGTGTTGTCGGTGAAGAGGTCGAGCATGCACTTGTCGGCAAGATATGTTATGCGTCCGCCCGCTTCGTATACGGCCTTCTCGAACTCGATCTCGTCGGCAATCATTTTGCGTCCGGCATCAGACTCCAGGCCTGCAAGCAGACGCTCGAACGCGAGCGTGTAGTCGGAGGCCGTCTCCTTCGCGAATCGCGGCATCACGCGGCAGAGAGCCGCCTCAAGCGCACACGAGCATAGCAGCTGCTCGGAACTCGTCGCCTGCATCCGCGTCGACCCGGCCACAGACATGGATCCGCAATACAGGTCGATCACCGTCACCTTCGGGTTGTCGATGGCCTCCCGACAGCGGTCAAGGCGGCTGCGGAGGATATCGGCAGGGTTGTTGAACACGAGGAAGCATGTCGCGCCATGCTCGGCGGCGTACCTGAGCGTGCCGAGGACTGACGACGTTTCGCCGCCCTCGGTGATCGCGACGAACGTGTCTCCGGCTCCGACGTCGAGGGCCGCAGCCTGGCGGCGACCTCCCTCGGCGTAGTCCTCGAAGAACTCCACCGAACGGATGAGCGCGAAGTCGCCGCCCGTCATGATTGATGCCGAGCGGTCGGCGAGCGCAAGTTCCTCGCGCGTCAGCTCTCCGGCGCGGCGGTGGAAGAAGTCCCGCCACATCGATTCGAGGAGGATGGATAGGCGTCCCGTCGCTCCGCAACCCGAGAAGACGATGCGTCCCCTTGGCCCGGTCACGGATGCGACCATGGAATCGACAAGCTTCGCGAAGCGCCTGCCCGCGAATACGTGGCGCATCGTGATCGGCATCTGCCGATCCCCCCGCTGCAGACACTGTATGCCGGCAACCGTGGAGCGGCGGAAATCCTCCTCCAGCGTCGCGGTAATCGGGTTCGACTGCTCCGTCGGCAGGAATCCGAGCTGGAACTGCTTTTCGTTGTCAATGAAATCGCGGGCCTTCGCCCGTGCGCTTTCCGTCACCATATTGTCACTCATGCACGTATCCTTTTCCTCTAAACGCAAAACCATTGCGCAAGGCATTGTCCCTTTTGGTTGTGCGAATTATAGCATGAGGCATGGCACTATTGAGCCAAGATAATCGTATCATTCGGCCAATGGATATGGTACACTCCGAACCATGATCAACAAGGGCAGATTTCGCGTGTTTGTGCTCATAAACCTCGCGAGCGCAGCTGGGCGGCAACACCTTACGGGCATCTACCGGTTTCTCGGGGAGGGCCATTCGTGGGACATGAACCTCATCCGCTCGTTTGCGGACTACTCGCCGAGCGTCCTCCGCGCATCGATACGTGACGGGTACGACGGATACATCTTCGTTGCGCCGAAGGACCGCGACACAAATGCACTCTATGCCAAACTCGGCGCACCGGTCGTGTTCATCGACCAGCCAAGCGAAACGACGCTTGACCGCATCCCAAACTCTATTCTTGTCTACGACGACAACGATGCGATCGGCAAGGCCGCAGCACAGCGGCTCATGGCGGCGCCAAACGTAAAATCGTTTGCCTTTGCGGGAATCCCGCGATGCTGGAGCAATGAACGCGGCGATGCGTTCATGCGCGAACTTCGGCGACGCGGACGCGATGCGGTACTGCTTGCGGACATTGGAGAGCTGTCGCAGAAAGGTCTCTCCAAGAGGATTCTCGCATTGCCGAAGCCATGCGGGATATTCGCCGCATACGATGACGTCGGAAGGCGCGTCATCGAGGCGGCACGGGACGCCAAGATAAGGATCCCTGACGAACTTGAGGTCATGTCGGTCGGCAATGATGATGTCGTATGCGACTATGTGCGCCCCACGCTCACCAGCCTCATGCCGGATTTCGAGTCCGAAGGCTACCGCGCGGCGCGTGAGCTACAGGCGATGATGCATGGCGCAAGACCAAGGAGGCGCGTGTTTCTCTTCGGGATCCGCGACATCATCGAACGCGGATCGACGCGCAACGCCTCCATCGGAAGGTCAATGGCCCGTGCGGCGCTCGCCTACATCGAAAGCAACGCCCTTCGCGGAATCACGGCAGAGGATGTGATACGCCATCTCGGCACGTCCCGCAGCCTCGCCAACCTGCGGTTCAGGGAAGAGACCGGCATGTCGCTTCTTCAGGCCATACTCAACGTTCGTCTCGGCGAGGTGAAGCGGCTGCTTTCCCGGACGAATCTCCCAATCGCAGACATTGCCCGCCGCGCCGGCTATCCAAACGCAAACTACCTGAAGAACCTCTTTAAGCGAAAGACCAGCACCTCAATGCGCGATTGGCGCAGGCAATTGGCGGTTTGTGGAGATGCGGGAGGGTCGCAAGCGGGAGGGTCGCAACTTGTTGCGACCGTTGCCGACTGCCAGCGCATGGCGGCGCGGACGCAATGAATTGCGTCCCTCCCGCCATCACAAAAAATGGCCGTGTAGAAGTGTAGAGATGCAGGTTTGTTTATCGGATTGTTGGTACGCATTTAGTGCAATCTATGTTTCCTCCGACTTTAGAAACGGCACGGCATAGAGCGGAAGCGAATCAAGCGTATACATGACAGTCTCCGCATCCGTCGTCAGCGGAACGACCTGTGACGTCGGGCGGTTGAGATCGAACCGAATGGCTCGCGGGAACCGCTTGGCCAAGATCAGTTCGCGCAGGGACTTTAGCGATCCGGCGGCACCTGCCTTGACTTCGATGGGCAGGATCTCGCCGCTGTACGCCAAGACAAAATCGACCTCGGCGTTGTTCTTTCCGCCCTCCCTCAGCCAATAGGCCAGCCGAGGCTTTTCCTGGCAACCGGATGATGCGTACAGGAGGTGCTGCCCGACAAACTGCTCGGCCAAAGTGCCCTCGTTGACAAAGCGAATGTCATCCATTCCCTCCAGCATCTGCCAGACGAGACCGCACGAACGGCTCATCAGCCCAACATCCAGAAACAGGCACTTCCACGCACCCTCCTCAGTCTCTGCGTAAAGCGGCAGTCCATCGCATTTTGATGCCCGCACGTCGGCACAGACTCGTGCCTTGCGGAACAGGTTCAAGATGGCCTTGACCTCGCGTGAGCCGACCTCGCGCGAAAAGTTCACGTACTTGACCTTCTTGCAAGCCTGAGGTGCCAAATTACGAAATATCTCTTGCATCAGCGCAAGATCGACGCCATGCGCATATTTGGCGAAATCGTCCTCATACGATTCGAGAATCATCCGCTGGACTTCCGACATTGCCGTTAGCCCCTCCTGCGAATACGCAAGTATCGCCTCCGGCATGCCGCCGACGAACATGAACTGGCGAAGGCGACGCTTGAGCCGTTCGTGAGCCATCTCCGGAACAGTCCGCTCGATGGCTGCCTGTCGGCAATAGGCAACAAGGTCTGGCTCTACTTCCCGCAGGAACTCATCGAAGCCCATCGGCCCCAAATACATGTATGTAACACGTCCTACAGGCATAGAAAGCCGTTTGGCATCGAGTGCAAATTCCAGAAGCGACCCTGCCGCGACAATCGGAAGGTCTGGACGATCCTCATAGAAATAGCGCAAAGCCACCAACGCTTCGGGAACAGCCTGAATCTCATCCAAGAACAGCAAGGAACCCGGCTCATCGACCGAATGCCCGACAAGCACGCTTAGTTCCTCTAAAATTCGTGGAATGTCGAGCGAACGAAAGATTTTCGCCAGATTTAGATGGCGTTCAAGGTTTATCTCGTTCAGGACAAGTTTTTGCGCAGCCGCAAACTGCCGAACGAGCGTCGATTTGCCGACCTGCCGAGCGCCCCGCAAGACGAGAGGCTTTCTTCGAGAAGAAGAAAACCATGAGATCATGTCATTTTCAGCATTACGATACATAAACAGCCTCCTGTTTCTGACAACTGTTGCTTATTTTTGGACTGTATTATATACCAAACCACCCTTTCAGGTCAAAGGGTATGACATGGGATGGGAAATGTTTATTCGTCTCACCGAGGCGGATGACCTGACCATCCCGAACCAGCTGCGCGGCCAAAGGCGCATATTTTCATTTCAGCCGCCGAACGGTCGGGCCGAAGACGAACAGCGGAATGTCCTTGACCTCGTCTCCGTCATGAGCAGCCGCAAGCGATGTCCGCAAGGCAAAAGGCGGACTGAAAAGCCTGCGATAGACCTTGAGGCTCTTCGCCTGAACGTTGATGCCCGCCTTGGCCTCGACGGGACAGATCCCGTTCGCGCCCTGAACGACGAACTCGACCTCGGCATTGCCCGCGTCGTTCGTCCAATAGCACGGCCTGAATCCCGCGACCAGCAGTTCCTGCAGGACATACTGTTCGGTCAAAGCGCCCTTGAAGTTCGTGAACAGGGCATTCCCTTCCAGAAGGGCCGAAGGCGGCAAGTCGCTCATCGCGCCGAGAAGTCCGACATCATGGGCATAGAGCTTGAACGCCGAGAAGTCCCAATAAGAGCGCAGCGGCAGACGCGGTGTGCCGACCCTGAACACCTGATTGACCATCCCGGCATCGTCCAGCCATTGCAGCGCGGCTTCGTACTCGCGCGCACGTGCCCCCGCCTTCAGCGCCGTATAGACGAACTTCTTGTTCTCCTTCGCCAGCTGCGACGGCACGGAATGCCACAGAAGCCGAATCTTCGGCAACAGCGCGGACGGCGCATGCTTCACGAAATCGGCGTCATAGGCGGAAAGTATCTCCTCCTGCGTTTCGCGGACAGTGCGGAAATCATCCGTCTCGACGTAGACGTTGATCGCCTCCGGCATACCCCCGACCACAAGATAGCGCTTCAGCAAGTCCGTCAACTCCACCGCATACGGCTCGACCTGCCCCGGGTCACCGACGTCAAGAAGATCCGCCAGCCGCCTTTTGCCGACCGCTCGGACGAACTCCGAGAAGCTCATCGGGAATACATCAAGGAAGTTCACCTTGCCGACAGGGAACGATCCACTCCCCTCGTTGGGATTCCCGTCTGTCGCGGCATGATCCTTCGCCCGCCCCACGGCAAGCCCCA
>CAVFWS010000168.1:0-6366 GCA_963626295.1 Clostridium sp. CAG:138 | reverse complement strand
ACGTGCGGCAGAAGCGGACGGCGGCGCTCGAGTGGTGCCGGCAGGTGAACGCGCTGGAGCCAGACAAGCGGCTCGCGCGACGGTGGGCGTACCTGCTGCTGTCCGACAGCGACTTCTACCGGTACAGGGATGCGGGCGGGACGTTTTCGGACTTCAGCGCGTTCGCGGAACTGACCGAGGCCGGCTTTCGGGGCGAGTTCGATTTTGGCGAAGACCTGGCGTGAGCGGCGCGCAAGCGACACCGCTATATTCTTGGCAATCGGTTAGTTATATTCTTGTCGGTGTCCTATTGCATTGACTGCCGATTTATGCTACAATGCGCGTTCCTTTTTAGGGGAAATAGCAGCGATACGGTCAGGAAAGGCCTGAAAACAGGCCACTTGACGCGTCCGGATGAAAGAGGCAAACGCCTGTGGAAAGCCGGGGAAGGCGCCGCAGGCGCTTTCTTTTCGCCCTGTCTCGCCTAATTGGGGACTGCGCGGAGACCAATCCGGGAAGACGCCTTGCGAGGGCGGGTCGGGGACGGGCCTAACGGCTTGACCGGCTTGAATCCCGGAAGTCGAAGGGCAGGCAAACGGCAACAAGGACAAACAAGAGAGAAACAGAGATGCAACAGCAAAGAGTACGCATCCGCCTGCAGGCATACGACCATCGTGTGCTGGATCAGGCTGTCGGTGGAATCATCGACACCGCGAGGGGTACGGGTGCGCAGGTGGTGGGGCCGATTCCGCTCCCCACGCGCGTCGAACGTTTCACGGTGAACCGCTCGCCGAACGTCGACAAGAAGTCAATGGATCAGTTCGAGATGCGCACGCACAAGCGTCTGCTCGACATCGTCAACCCCACGGCGAAGACGATCGACGAACTGAAGAAGCTCAACCTGCCTGCGGGCGTGGACATCACAATCCGGGTGTAAGGAGGAGCCATGGAAGGTTTGATCGGAAAGAAAGTCGGCATGACCCAGGTGTTCACCGAGGATGGCAAGCGCGTATGCGTCACGGTCATCGAGGTGGGCCCCTGCCCGGTCGTGCAGGTGAAGACCCTCGAGAAGGACGGGTACGTTGCGGCGCAGCTCGGGTTCGGCGACCAGAAGCTCTGGAAGGATCCCGAGGCCGACAAGGACGCCCACGGGGGGCGCAAGGCCCGCAACCGCATGAGCAAGGCGGAAAGCGGCCACCTCACGAAGACGGGCGGCCTGTCCAGGGGCGTTCGCGTACTCAAGGAGTTCGCGCTTGACGAAGGCGAAGAGGTGAAGGTCGGAGATACGCTCACCGTAGAGAACTTCAAGGGCGTGAAGTACGTTGACGTGACTGGCGTCACGAAGGGGCGCGGCTTTGCCGGCGTGCTTCGCCGCTACAAGTTCGCGGGCGGCAACATGACGCACGGCGGCCACTCCAAGCGCCGTACGGGCGGCCTGGCGGCCCGCGACCTCCCCGGCTGGATCGAGAAGGGCAAGAAGATGCCCGGCCACATGGGTGACGTCAACCGCAAGAACATCAATCTCGAAGTCGTCCAGATCCGTCCGGAGGACAACGCGATTCTCGTCAAGGGCTCCATCCCCGGCGCCCGCGACGGTTTCGTCTTCGTCCGCAAGTCGCTGAAGAATGCGGCCCTTGCGTTCAAGGCGGCGAAGAAGGGAGCGAAGTAAGCAATGGCAACGATTAAGGCATTTACGTCCGCCGGTGTGGCAGGGGCCGACATCGCTTTTGACGATGGCCAGCTCACGCTCGACAGGGGTGCTCAGGCCGTCAAGGACGCGGTCACCGCGATCCGCAACTCCATGCGGGCCGGGACGGCCTGCACGAAGGGCAAGGGCGAGGTCGCCGGCTCCAACAAGAAGCCGTGGAAGCAGAAGGGCACGGGCAATGCCCGCGCCGGATTCCGCCAGTCGCCGGTCTGGCGCGGCGGCGGCGTGGCGCACGGCCCGAAGCCGCGTGACTTCTCGCAGAAGATCAACCGCAAGGTCATGCAGCTGGCGTTTGCGCGCGCGTTCTCCGAGAAGATCGCGGCCGGCGACGTCGTGGTCGTCTCCGAGTTCAAGTTCGAGGAGCCGAAGACCAAGCTGATGGCGGCTCTTCTCAAGAAGGTCGGCGTCGAGCGCAGCGCGCTCGTCGTGACCGAGAAGTTCGACGAGACCGTCGCCCGCGTCACGGCAAACCTCGCGAGGGCGGCGTTCGTCGCGGCGTCGGAGGCAGACGTGTACTCCATCCTGAAGTTCAGGACGATCGTGTGCGACAAGGCCGGCTTTGACGCCCTTGTCAGGCGCATGGCCGTCGTCAAGAAGGAGACGAAGTAATGGCAAAGGAAGTCGTCAAGCGCATCCTGATCACCGAGAAGGGGTCGGCGATGAGCGCTTTGAACCGCTACTGCCTTGAGGTGGACAGGTCGGCGTCCAAGCCGGAGATCCGCCAGGCGGTGGAGCAGAAGTACGGTGTGCATGTGCTCGCCGTCAACACCCAGAACATGAAGGGCGGTCTCCGCACGATTCGTGGCACGCGCCGCCAGGTGAAGGAATCCACCTGGAAGCGCGCGATCGTCACGGTCAAGGCCGGCGAGCGCATCGAACAGGTGTAAGGAGCCCATAGATCATGGCACTTAAGACATTCAAGGCTCGTTCGCAGGGCATGCGCTTCCGCGTCGCCCCCACGTTCGAGGAGATCACCGAGAAAAGGCCGGTGAAGTCGCTGACGCGTCCCCTGCGCAAGAAGGCGGGCCGCAACAACACGGGCGTAATCACCACCCGCCACAAGGGCGGCGGAGCGAAGCGCCGCTACCGCATCGTTGACTTCATGCGCCGGAAGGATGGCGTTCCCGCGACGGTCGAGGCCATCGCCTACGACCCGAACCGCAGCGCAAACCTCGCGCTCCTGAAGTACGAGGACGGCACGCTGTCGTACATCCTTGCGGCCGAGGGCGTGAAGCCCGGCATGACGCTCATGAGCGGCGAGAAGGCCGAAGCCACGCCCGGCAACTGCCTGCCCCTGTCGCTCATCCCGCTTGGGCTCATGGTCCACTGCGTGGAGCTCGTTCCCGGCCAGGGCGCCAAGGTTGCGCGTTCGGCAGGCACCGAAGCCCAGCTCATGGCCCGCGACGGCGATACGGTCACGCTCAAGATGTCGTCTGGCGAAGTCCGCATCTTCAGCGGACGCTGCAGGGCGACGGTCGGAACCGTCGGCAACAAGGATTGGGGCTCCATCCAGCTCGGCAAGGCCGGGCGCAAGCGCTACCTCGGCATTCGTCCGACGGTGCGTGGTGTGGCGATGAACCCTGTGGATCACCCGATGGGCGGCGGCGAGGGCCGTACGTCTGGCGGCAGCCACCCGCGTTCGCCGTGGGGCCAGCTTGCGAAGGGCGGCAAGACCCGCAATCCGCACAAGGCCTCGAACAAGGTCATCGTCAAACGGAGGAAATAATCCATGGCGCGTTCACTCAAGAAGGGACCTTATGTGGAGGAGAGCCTCCTGAGGAAGGTCGAGAAGATGCAGGCCGCTGGCAAGAAGCAGCCCATCAAGACGTGGAGCCGCCGTTCCATGGTGCTCCCTGAGTTTGTGGGCCTGACGTTTGCCGTGCACAACGGCCGCCAGCACACCCCTGTGTTCGTCACGGAGAACATGGTCGGCCACCGTCTCGGCGAATTCGCCCCGACCCGTACGTTCAAGTCGCACGGCGCCCATGTCGAAAAGGCCGAAAGGTAAGGTAAGAGATGGAAGTGATAGCAATCACCCGTAACGCGCGCATGTCGGCGGCCAAGGGCCGTCCGCTTGCCCGCGAGTGCCGGGGGCTCCCGGTTTCGGCGGCGTTGAAGGTCGTCGAGTTCAGCCCGAAGAAAGCCGCGCTCATCCTGAAGAAGACTCTGCTTTCCGCGGCTGCAAACGCCAAGAACAACAACGGCCTCGACACGGCCACGCTCACCGTCAAGGAGTGCGTGTTCGACGAGTCCGTGCGCATCCGCAGGTTCTGGCCGACGGCGCGCGGCTCGGCGCATCCGATCGCCCGCCGTCTCTGCCACTGCAAAGTTGTCCTTACGGACTCCAAGGAGGCCAAATAATGGGTCAGAAAGTCAATCCGGTCGGGTTTCGCCTGCCCGTAAGCCGCGCATGGCGCTCCAAGTGGTTTGCCCAGAAGAAGAACTTCGGCGCATTCCTGGTGGAGGACAACGCCATCCGCGAATTCGTCAAGAGCCGCCTTTCCGAGGCCGGGCTCTCCAAGATCATCGTTGAGCGCTACGCAAACCGCGTGCGCGTGACCCTCATGAGCGCGCGTCCCGGCGTAATCATCGGCCGCAAGGGGCAGGACGTGGACAGGATCCGCGACGAGCTCTCCAAGATGACCAGGAAGGAGGTCTACCTTGAGATCAGGGAGGTGCGCGACGCCGATGCCGACGCCCAGCTCGTTGCCGAGTCGATCGCGCAGCAGCTCGAGCGCCGCATTGCGCTCAAGCGCGCGATGAAGCGCGCCGAGAAGGTCGCGATGGACATGGGCGTGGACGGCATCAAGATCCATGCAAGCGGACGAATCAACGGCGCAGAGATTGCGCGCGTCGAGTGGTTCCGCCAGGGCAAGGTGCCGCTGCACACGCTTCGCGAGAACATTGACTATGGGTTTGCGGAAGCCAACACCACGGCCGGCAAGATCGGCATCAAGGTGTGGATCTGCAAGAAAGAGGATTTCCAGCCTCGCACGACCGGCGGCAACCGCCGCGATCGCGGAGAGCGGAAGGAGAGGAAGTAAGCCATGCCCTTGATGCCAAAGAGAGTCAAGTACCGCAAGGTATCGAAAGGCAATCGTGCCGGCTACGCGACATCCGGAACCGAGCTCGCCTACGGCGAATTCGGCCTCAAGGCGATGACGCGCGGCGATCTTACGGCCACGCAGATCGAGGCCTGCCGCGTTGCGATCAATCGCGAGATGAAGCGCAAGGGCAAGCTGTGGATCCGCGTGTTCCCCGACAAGCCTGTCACAAGGAAGCCAATCGAAGTGCGCATGGGCGGAGGAAAGGGCAACCCCGAGTTCTGGGCGGCCGTGATCCTCCCCGGCAAGGTGCTGTTCGAGGTGGGCGGCGTTTCAGAGGAGGTCGCCCGCGAGTGTCTCCGCCTGGCGGCCACCAAGATCGGCATCCACACGAAATTCATCACCCGTGCAGGAGTGAAAATCTGATGAACACGAATGAAACGAAGCGCGGGGCCCGCAAGGTCCGCAAAGGGACGGTCACGTCCAAGATGGGCGCGAAGTCCATCGTCGTGAAAGTCGAATACCGCGAACTTCACCCGCTGTACGGCAAGGTGGTCGTTCGCGCCAAGAAGTACCACGTGCACGACGAGGCCGACAAGGCCCAGGTCGGCGACATCGTGACAATCATGGAAACCCGCCCGCTGAGCGCCACAAAGCGCTGGCGCGTGGTGGAGGGGAAGTAGCCATGCTGCAAGAACTGTCAAACCTGGTTGTCGCGGACAACACCGGCGCCAAGCGCGCGATGTGCTTCCGCATTCTCAAGCAGCGCAAGGAGTATGCACACCTTGGCGACGTCATCCGCGTCGCGATCAAGGAGGCCTCCCCGACCGGCTCCATCAAGAAGGGTCAGGTCGCGACGGCGGTGATCATCCGCACGGGTGCGCCGATCGTCCGCGAGGACGGCCAGCGCGTGCACTTTGACCAGAACGCCTGCGTGCTGGTGGATTCCAAGCTGAATCCGATCGGCAGCCGCGTGTTCGGCCCGGTCCCGCGCGAGCTGCGCGAGAAGAACTACATGAAGATCCTGTCGATGGCCCCGGAAGTGGTCTAAGGAGACGAATCATGAGTATCGCACGAATCAAGAAGAACGACACCGTGATCGTCACTCACGGCAATGACGCCGGCCGCACAGGCACGGTGAAGAGCGTGAACCCGAAGAAGGGCACGGCAATCGTTGAGGGCCTGAACAAGCACAAGAAGGCGATGCGCCGCACACAGCAGTCCGCTGGCGGCCTCGTCGACATCGAGATGCCGATCCGTCTCTGCAAGCTCATGCCCTACGATGCCGATGCAAAGAAGGGTTCGCGGGTTGCGGCCGCCGAGAAGGACGGCAAGAAGGCCCGCAGGCTCAAAGCATCCGGAAAGGTTATCTAAGCCATGTCGAACCTCAAAGACAAATACAACAAGGAAGTGGTTCCCGCGCTTGAGCAGAAGCTCGAGACCAAGAACCGCATGCTCGTGCCCCGCCTCCTGAAGGTGGTGCTGAACATGGGCTTCGGCATCGTCTCCAAGGACGAGCAGAAGAACCTCATGGGCGACCTGGCCGCAATCACGGGCCAGAAGCCGAAGGTCTGCAAGGCCAAGAAGTCGATCTCGAACTTCAAGCTGCGCGAGGGCATGGTCATCGGCGCGAAG
>CAVFWS010000167.1:0-8185 GCA_963626295.1 Clostridium sp. CAG:138 | reverse complement strand
AAGCGTCTGCGCCTATCATCATCAACATGCTGATGTCTTCGGGTCGCTCGCCTTTACAACCGCCTTGCTCCCACTCGTAGAGAGCCTTTTTGGCGCCAAGCCACCGCCGCCCGAAGATCTTGTCCGTCTTTTCATTGTAGACCTTGAGGTATTCCTTGTAGTCCTTGGAGAACTTCTCCATGCTTTCCTCATCGTCGGTGTCGTCCGGGATTTCGGGGTCTATCTCGCCCTCCATCACCTTGGCGCACTCCTCCCAGTATTCCTTGTTGCTCATGATGAGGTCGTCCCGACCCTCCCATGGCAAAGGATATTCCGGCTCCCTGTGACAATCTGAAGCACACATCGCTTTTCCCTCCCTTTCGATCTCACGTGCCGAAGAAGCGTTTGAAGATGCCGAAGGTCTTGCCGCCCCCACGGCTGTAGTAGCCCGTGGCGTGGCCGTGGGAATCCTTGTAGACACCGCCGGACGAGCTGCCGGTCTGGTGGCCGTGGCGGTCGTAGTAGGTGCCGTTTCGCTCGCGGCCGAGATACTGCCCGTGCCTGTCCGAGTAGCTGTCCCTCATGTCGCGGCCGACGCACGCGCCGTGCGAGTCCGTGTAGAACCCGCCCGAATTCCTCTGCCCAAGGAACTTCCCGTGCTGGTCGTAGTATTTGCCATCCCGCTCGCTGCCGATGCAGCGGCCGTGGCTGTCCTTGAACCAATGCCTCTCTCTCATGGTGTCACTCCTTTTTTCGTTTGTTCGCGTTTTTCTTCACTCGCCGTCCCAATCACGCCAAGTCTTGAGGATGAAACGGCGCTCCGGATCGGTCGGCTTCAACTCAAACACGGCGGGATGGTTGAAGTAGGCCGTATAGTTTTCACCATCCGACGACGCGCCGCGAATGACTTGGCAATAGTCGCCAAGTTCCCCCAGGGCAAGGTTCTTTCCGGGCGGCAGCAGATGCAGCTCATGGAAAAGCTCGTTGCACGTCCGCACGACAAGCTGCTCGTCGTTCTCAAGGGACATTATCACGAGATACGCGAACGGATTATCGGCATCACCGGCGAGATAGACGCCCTTGAGGCCGCCCTTCTCGCCAACCACGTAGGTGACGACGCTCTCAATGAGTTCCTGGGCCTTCCTGTTCAGTCTTTTCATGCGTGTGTTTCTCCTCTTTTGTCTTTTGTGTTTCAAGATTCGATGGGTTCGTCCGCCTCCGAATAGTCGTCCTTGTAGCGGTTGTAGAGATTCGTCACCGCCTCGGCCACAGCCCGCCGCTTCGCCTCCGCCTCCGCCGCCGATTCCTCGCCGCCGAACAAGTCCATCGGAGGCATGACGCGCTCGAAATCCTCCCCCGCCGTGACGAGCCGCCTCGTGGCGATGGCGTTGCCGACGAACGTCCTCACCGCCTCCGCGTCCAACCCAAGCCGTTGGGACACTTCCTTGACATCCTCGCCAAGCCGCCACTGGATGAAGGCCTGCCACTGGTCGATGTCGTCATGCCGCTCGATGAACTCCATGATGAGATCCGTCTTCGGACGAAGGGAGTCGCTCGCCCTGATCGCCCTGACGATTCTCTCCAAAATCGGCTTCTTCGCCGCGTCATCAGCTTCGTGGTAGTCGCCGATCAACCTGAGGATGTAATCGAACGTCACGTCGAACTGCCGAAGGAGCTCAAGCTCGAAAACAACGTCCTGACGCGGAACGGAGTCGTCCTCGCTGGACGGCGAGTCGGCCTCCCCCGGCCCTTCGCCGCCGCCATCGGCACCGTCCGTTTCAACGTCCCCGTCAGCCTCATCGTCTCCCTCGCCGTCGCCCTCAAGCCACCCGTTGCCAGCCTCCGCAGCCGCCGCCTTTCGATCCATCTCATCCCTGATGTCGAGATACTGGCTGCTGTAGTTCTGAATGTCAAGGTCGGACAAAATCTGCTTGTTCTCCTTGTCGTCCTCGAACTCGTCGAACACCCTCAGGACGTTGCGGGTCTTCAGGAACTCGCCAAACAACTGGCAGAACGCCTCCTTAGCCTCGTCACCCTCAATGTCCTGGCCGGGCGGGAACATGGACGTCATTTCCTCCACCAGTTCCGTGTAGCTCTTGACATGCTCGCCCTTGTAGTTGTTGTAGCCCCTGGAATAGTAGTCCTCGAACGTCTTGATCCGGATGATCTCCGAATCGCCAGGCCTGTCCTTGTCACTGAAGAGCGCGATCGCGTCGTTCGTCGCCCGTTCAAGGTCCCGGAAGCAGACGATGTTGCCACACACCTTGACGGAGTTGAGGATGCGGTTCGTCCGCGAGAAAGCCTGTATGAGGCCGTGCTGACGGAGGCTCTTGTCGAGCCACAGGGTGTTGAGCGTCTTCGCGTCGAACCCCGTCAGGAACATGTTGACCACAATCAGTAAATCGAGATCCCTGTTCTTCATCCGCGTCGAGACGTCGAGATAGTAGTTGTGGAAGGCGTCGCCGTCCCTCGCGGAGAAGCCCGTCGCCCCCTGCGCGGGGAAGAGGCGGTTGTAGTCAGCCATCGCCGACTCCAGGAACTCCCGCGACGAGACGCTGAGCGCCGTGACGTCGCCCTCGCCGTCCACCAGCCCGCTTTCCCGCTCCGGCCCGTTCGGCGGCGCCGTGAAGATGGTCGCGATCTTGAGATCCTTACAGGGGTGATCCGCCGGCAGCTCCCTGATCTGCCGCTTGAATTCCGTGTAGTAGGAGATCGCGTCGTCGATGAAGTTCACCGCGAGGATCGAGTTGAACCCGTTGACGACTTTCCGCTCGACACGCCCGCGCCCCAGCTCCGCCTTGTGCCGGTAGGTCTTGCCCCGCAGCGTCTTCGCCGCGTAGTGGCTCAGGATGTAGGCGACGATCTTCTCGACCCGCTCCGGACCCGACGGCGTCAACGCCATCTCCTCCGGCGACTCCGGCTGGCGATCCTCCACGCTCGCGGCGGCCTCGCCCTCCTCCGGCGGCTTGGCCCAGCCAATCGTCTCGATGTGGAACGGCAGGACGTTGTTGTCCCGGATCGCGTCGGCCATCGTGTAGCTGTGAAGCCGGTCGCCGAACACCTGCGCCGTCATCGTCGCGCCATCGGGGAGGAACGCCTGCGCCTGGTTCTCCGCAAGCCTGGGCGTCCCCGTGAAGCCGAAGATCTGATACTTCTTGAACCGCCGCGCGATGTCATGGTGCATCTTCCCGAACTGCGTGCGGTGGCACTCGTCGAAGATGATGACGACGTGCTTCTGGTAGATTCCCGCGTGCCGGCTGTTGGGAGGGTTCTCCTTGACGAAGATGGAGAGCTTCTGGATCGTCGTGATGACGATCTTCGACTTCTCGCTTTGAACGGCGTCGCTCAGCTGCGCCGTCAACGCCCGCGTGTTCGCCGTCCCCGCAACGCACCCCTTCTGGAACTTGTCGTATTCCCGCTGCGTCTGGTCGTCCAAGTCCAGCCTGTCGACGACGAACAGCACCTTGTCGACCGAGCTGATCCGCGAGGCGAGTTGCGCCGTCTTGAACGAGGTCAGGGTCTTGCCGCTGCCCGTGGAGTGCCAGACGTAGCCGCCCGCCTCCACCTTGCCGAGGACATCCCCCTTGCCCGCCGCATACTGGATCTTCTCCAAAATCCGCTCCGTCGCCGCGATCTGGTAGGGACGCATCACCATGAGGCACCGGTCGACCGTGAAGACGCAATACTTGGCGAGGATGCTCCGCAGCGTCTGCTGCGCGAAGAACGTCCGTGCGAAGTCGCGGATGTCCTTGATTGGCTCGTTCTTCGCGTCAGACCAGTAACTCGTGAACTCGAACGTCTCCGACGTGTGGGAGGGGCTGCCCGCGCCGGCCGCCTCGCCGACCTTGCCCCGCCTCGTCGTGTTCGCGTAGTATTTCGTGTGCGTGCCGTTCGAGATGACGAAGATCTGCACCCACTCGAACAAGGCGTCGCCGCCCCAGAAGCCGTCGCGCGAGTAGCGGTTGATTTGGTTGAAGGCCTCCTTGATCGCCACGCCCCGCCGCTTGAGCTCGATGTGGACGATGGGAAGCCCGTTGACGAGCACCGTCACGTCGTAGCGGACTTTCCGGCCGCTCGCGGTGCGGTTCTCGCGATATTGGTTGATGACCTGGAGGGAGTTGTTGTTGAGGATCTGGTCGTCGAAGATCTTGATGTTCTCCGTCCGCCCGTCGTCAAGGGTGAAGGAGAAGCGTCGCTCCTCCTGAAACTTCGCCGTCTTCTCCTCGACGCCGTCGCTCCGCTTCGCGAGCACCTCGCCGTAGAACCGCTGCCATTCCCCGTCCGTGAACGCGCCGCCGGTGAGGGTGGCTCGGTTCAACTTCTCCATCTCGCGGCGGAGATTCGCCTTGAAGTCTTTCTCCGACCTGATGGTCCTCAGGTATTCATACCCCTGCTCGTAAAGCGCTCGGATGAACTTCGCCTCCATCGTCGCCTCAGTCTCGTAGGCGCCGCCCGTGTCGTCGGCAAGCTTCTCGTAGGCGTTCACAACCGTGTAGCACGGCGTCTCGGCAATTCTATCGTAGGCTTTGCACATGGTTTCAACTCGCTTTCTTGAAGGTGAGGAATTTGTCGCGGCAAAACTCGAACTGCTTCTTGCGGAGCGCAATCTCGCCCGGCAAGCCATCCGTCGTCGAGTTGCATAGTTTGTCGAACGCATCCAGCTTCGCCGCGATCTTCTTCTGCTCGGCGAGAGGGGGAACGACAATCTCAGACTGCAACAAATTGTCATTATACAGCCTCTCGATTGTTCCGCCCTTGGAAACCTTCCATGGGTTCAATTGATAGCAGTATTTGAGATAGCCGTTCAAAACCTTGTTTTCATCATGCTCAAGCCAAACGATGTTGGAATCTTGATAATATGCGTCCTCTCCATCAAAAACTACGGTGCGGCCAATTGTCCCAGCCGCCGACAGCAAGACAGCCCCTTTCGTCGGATAGGAATACTTTGTCCGATACTCCTTGAAGAGTTCTCTCGAGATGTATGCATCCGGCTGACGACCAAATGTGCCGATTTTAAAGAACGGCACTTCGCCAACAGAAGACGTCTGATTTTTTAGGATACGCTTACACATCGCCACTCGCCCAATCTCACCCAGCGTTAACTTACGATACCCCCCCCCATTCGTCATTTTTAGCAACTTATCTCGATACCATTCGTATTGTTGCTTGCGGGCGGCGAGCTCCTGCTCCAGCGCGTCGATCAGCCCCGCCATTCTGTCCAGCATTCGAACGATCTCCTCTTGGACGGGAAGAGGAGGGAGGGGAATCTCAACCGCAGCAAGTCGTTCTCTTGGCAAACACGCAGGGATTGCATTTGTCTTGAGTTTATAAATTTCGTCCTGCTTTTGTTTCAATGCATAGTATAGAAAGCGATGGTCGATATTGTTGCCTATCTGCAAGCAATAACAAACATCATTAGCCCAGAAACGTCGCGTCTGCCAATCTACGAATCCAGCTGTTCCATATTGAGCAATAGTAATCGTATTTGGTTCACGATTGAATGCCGTGTAATAACCCATTGGAGAAGTTCCGCCACTTATCACAGGATATTCTCCACCATCGCTAATTTGCTTCCTTGTTACTCTATCACCACGAACAATTTCAACCACCTCCCCCAGCGGCTTGTAGTCGACGCCGTTGGGGCAGAGTTTCGCGATCAGTTTCTCAAGCTTGTTCATCTTCTCTCTCCATGTTCTCCACGGCTAAACTTTCTCCGCCTCTCCGCGTGAGTTCTTGCTTTTCCAACAGCAATTGCAAGCGCCTCGTCTGATCCGTCTCAATGTCCTCCACCGTGGGCAGGTCGCTGATGAAGTCCGGCGGAACAATTTCCAAACGTTCACCGCCCTTGTCGTCAAATTGTTCCCCAGCTTGGGGAACAATTTGACGGGTACAGTACAGTTCATAGAACCACTTCATGTAGTAGAGGTTGATCCGGCTGAAGCAGCCACCGTCGGGGATTTCTCGGCGAAGATCATCGCTCAGATGCTGCATGAACTTCGACCCCCACGGTTGTGTAGGTTCCATGCGCACGATATCCGCGCCAAGCGCCCAGTAGAACTTGAGCATCTCGGTGTTGACGGCAGCCGCCGCCTTGACTTGGCTCGAACGGTAGCGCCGTGAGAGACCTTGAAGCCATTCTGTGTAGTCGTTCACTCCCCCAGCTCCATGATCGTCTGCTCGACTTCCTTGCGCAGCTTCTCCTCGCGCCGCACGATCTCGGCGATTTCCGCGTTGAGTCTCTTGATGTCCACCTTGACGCGCGTGTCCTTCGGCTCGACATAGGTCGAGACGGAGAGGTTGAACCCTTCCTTCTGAATCTTCTCGAACGGCACGACCACCGCCCGGTGCGGGACATCCTTTCTTTCACAATAGAGATTGAAGAGGCGGTCGATGTTCTCGTCCGTGAGCCGGTTCTTGTTGCCGTCCTTGATGAACTGGTCTTTTCCGTCGATGAAGAGAACCGTGTTGTCGTTCGTCTTGTTCTTCCGCAAGACGAGGATCGTCACGGCGATGGAGTTGTCCCCGAAGAAGAGGTTGGCCGGCAGGTCGATGATGGCGTCGACGAAGTTGTTCTCGACGAGATACTTCCTGATCCGCTGCTCCGCCCCGCCACGGTAGAAAATGCCGGGGAAGCACACAATCGCCGCCGTGCCGTTTTGGGCGAGCCACGAGAGGGTGTGCATGATGAAGGCGAAGTCCGCCTTTGCCTTCGGAGCCAAAGCCCCGGCGGGGGCGAACCGCTCGTCGCTCACGAGCACGGGGTTTGAGTCGCCATCCCACTTCTTTGAATACGGAGGGTTCGAGACAATCACCTCGAACGGCTGGCGGGACTTGTGGAGCGGGCTGGGCGCGAGCAGTGTGTCGCCCCTGTGGATGTCGAACTTGTGCGGGGAGACGCCATGGAGAAAGAGGTTCATGCGGCAGAGGCGTTGCGTCGTCGGCTCCGACTCCTGGCCGTAAAAACCGTCCGTCACATTGTCCTTGCCGAGAATCTTCGCGACTTGCATGAGAAGGGAACCCGAACCACAGGCAGGGTCGTAGACGTGCGCGACCTTTCTCTTCCCCCGCGTCGCGACAAGGGCCAGAAGCCGCGACACCTCCTGCGGCGTGAAGAACTCGCCGCCCGACTTCCCCGCGTTGGAGGCATACATCCTCATCAAGAACTCGTAGGCGTCGCCGAAGACGTCGATCGAGTGGTCATTGAACCCGCCCAGGTCCATGCTCGCGATGCCGTCGAGGATCTTGACGATGTATCTGTTCCGCTCCGGCACCGAGTCGCCGAGAAATTGCTCGTTGTTGAAGTCCATGCCCGCGAAGAGGCCCTTGAAGACACGCTCCGTCTCCGTTCCCCGCGTGGACTCCTCGATTGCGGCCAGCGCGTCGCCAAGGAGGACATTGAGGTCGGGATTGTCCCGCTCACGCTCGCGGACATTCCGAAAGAGCCGCGAGGGCGGGATGTAGTAGCCGAGCATACTCGTGATGCGCTTTCTCACACGACCCGCCCTTTCGTCGGAAAGGTCGCCATAGATGAAATCCGACTGCCCCGCCGCCCGCTGGTAGGCGTTCATGTGGCTCTCGATCTTCTCGGAGATGAAGCGGTAGAAGATGGTGCCGAGGACGTAGATCATGAAGTTCCAGCCCGTCACCTTGCCCCGCAACTCGTCGGCCGTCTTCCAAATGGCCTTGTGGACCTCCGCCCGCTCGTTGCGAAGCGCCGCCCTTCCCGTCTGCGCGTTTCCCGCTGTCTCGCTCATCTCCATCGTGCTCCAAAGTCTGACACCCGTGACAGCCGCGGAGACGTTCCTGTGCATGATGGAGGGGTGCACCTGTTTTTCATGCACTCGTAGAAGCCCCGCTACGGGCACGTCAGACCGCACAGGGCATAGCGCACCCCATGCGGGGGCATTACTACCCGTGTGCCGTTCTATTTGAAATTGTAGCGGAATTTCGTACGAACGGCTACCCACCCCAGGTCTAAACGAGAATC
The DNA here is from genome assembly GCA_963626295.1 of Clostridium sp. CAG:138. Classification (GTDB taxonomy): domain Bacteria; phylum Verrucomicrobiota; class Kiritimatiellia; order RFP12; family UBA1067; genus UBA1731. The sequence goes on along the minus strand of CAVFWS010000167.1, from coordinate 219 downwards.
CTCCCGCCCTCCCAGAAGTGTTCGTCCCCAAGGGATCGCCCCCCTGACGACACTTGATATTTTACCATTTCACGCGCCCTTCCGACAAGCAAAAAATAATCGAAAAGCGTCCTATATTGTGGGTCACCTCGAACACGGGTGCGCCAGCCATCAAGTAGAAGCGCCTGCGCCTGTCAGTTGATTCGCTTGCCGAGTTTCAGGGCGATGGCGACGGGCCAG
>CAVFWS010000166.1:1637-2041 GCA_963626295.1 Clostridium sp. CAG:138 | reverse complement strand
CGCGTGGGGACTTCAGCCCACCGACGTCGGGTACTTCGACGTGTCCGATCCCGAATCGGCGTGCAAAGCCGTGTACGACCTCGAATGCTGAAGTAAAATACCTAAGAAAGGAGAGTGCGTATGAAAGAACAACACAGCGGCGCGGGAGCGCTTGCGTGCGGCATCATCGGCCTCGTGCTCGGCGTCGTATCATACATCGTATGCGGCTGGCTCAGCTTCATCGGCCTGATCTTAGGCATCGTCGGGATTTGCCTGCCAACCGATGGTTTCGGCAAAAAAGTACCCGCATTGCTCGCGATCATCATATCAAGCGTCTCAGCCGTGATATACACCGTCAGCCTAATCATCATATATGCATGACGCGCCGCCACAAGCGTCCCTTCTTTTTGAGGGCCACGCTTGTG
>CAVFWS010000166.1:0-1627 GCA_963626295.1 Clostridium sp. CAG:138 | reverse complement strand
GGTGAAATACGCTGAGGAAGAGCTCGCAATCCTTGCCAAAACCCACTGTGCGATAACCACGCTCGTAGACGATGATTACCCGACGACGTTGAAATACGTCACGCGTCCGCCATTCGTGCTGTATCGAAAAGACAACATAACCGTGACAAAACCCTTTAAAGGATTGTGGAAGCCTGAGGCGTCGCCAAAAGCGTGACAAAGCGATGCGTTTGATACCCCATTCCGACGATGCTGCGAAAAACAATATATGAAGGAGAATCCACATGTCTGATCTAAACGTGTATTTTGACGTAGGCAAAGGCCAGTACATAAAAACCTGCAAGCCTTATGCCACAACCCCTGACAAAACGAACGCGTTAACGTATGTCAGCGACACCGTGACGCTGAACCTGGACCCATTTTACCAAAACGTGCTCGACGCTATCGAGCATTGGTCTGCGAATACGGCATCCAGTCCCAAGCAAATCGTGCTTGAATTCGTGCGCACGTCGGACGGCACAAGAGTATACCAGCTTGGCGTATGCGACAACGGCGGATGCGAGGTCCACGGCGTGCCGGGGACTGCAGACCCCAATGAGGAGTCCGCGATCATGCGCATGAGCCTTGCATTGCGGATGGATGCGCTTGACATTTTCATGCGCACGGCCGGAAGCACCTCGCTCACAGGCATCATAGCCGACATGTCCGCAGCGCTTGGCATCTCAAAACCGTCCATGGATGTTGGAATGGACGAAGATAAGCTTCTTGAATCCATCAAACAAAACACCAAAGCAGAAGTCGTCAAGCCATCGGTCACATTGGACGATTATGTATGCAATGACCTTCTCCGCGAGGAACTTGAGGAGATCGTCAGCTTCTTCAATGAGCGCGACCAATATGCCAAAGCAAACGTCGAGCTTCCCAGAGGCGTGCTCTTCAAAGGCCCGCCGGGAACCGGCAAAACCTATGCCGCCAAGTGCATTGCGGGAACCGTGAACTGCTATTTCATGTCCTGCACCGCAAGCGCGGTGCAAGGCATGTACGTAGGCTCTGGATCCGACGCGCTGAGAAAGATATTCCAAGGCGCGAGAACGCTTGCCGAAAAGTCCAAGAAAGGCGTTATCGTATTCATGGATGAGCTTGACTCATTCGGAAGCAGGCAACAGGAAAGCGGAGCCGCGGACGAGCTCTCTAGAACCATCAATCAGCTTCTCGCGGAGATGGATGGATTCGCAGCCAACGAAAACATTATGGTCATGGGTGCGACGAACTTCCCCGAAAACTTAGACAGCGCGCTTATGCGCGCAGGACGCTTCGGCAGGCAGATCGCAATCGACTATCCGGACGAGTCCGAACGCGCCGCAATGCTGAAGCACTACTTCGGCAAACTTGCGCTTCCGCTTAAGACTCCGCTCACAACGGACGATTTCGTTCCGCTAACCAAGAACATGACTCCCGCGATGATCAAAGACATCGCCAACGAATCCGCCATCAAAACGGTTCGCGCGCATGCCCCGGCCATCACCTTAGATGTCGTAAACGAGGCTGTTAACAGAACGATCTCCAAAAGCGTCAGACATCCAGACAAAGACCCTGAGACCATCAGACTTGTGTCCGCACATGAGAGCGGGCACGCATTGGCGGAGAT
>CAVFWS010000165.1:0-2233 GCA_963626295.1 Clostridium sp. CAG:138 | reverse complement strand
TCCAGGAACACTGGGTCGACAACGGTTCTGATGAAGGCGTCTTTCGCGGTCTTAAAGTACCTTCCTGCCGTGAACATCGCGATGAGACGGCGCACAGACAGGGTAAGCCCCAAGCGTTGCTCGTTCGAATATTTTTTGATGGCATCATATGCGGCGATGCCTTTGTCGATCTTAGCCGCGTCGGAATAGCCGGTGCGAAGCTTGACGATCTCAAGCAATCTTGAATCGTCGGGATCCACAAACGCTTTGCCTATCGTAAAACGGTCGATGAGTGCCTGATTCAGCCTGTTGGTCCCCTCATACCCGACATTGCATGTTGCTATAAGTCTGAAATTCGGGTGGGCATACACGGTTTCGCCATTGCCAAGCTCGACCTTACGGGCGTCGTCGAGGATGCCATTGAGTTTCATGAGGACTCCTGGACGGGCGCCATTGATCTCCTCGACTATAAGCGCATAGCCATTGCGGAGGCAGCGTGTGATGACGCCATCCTTCCAGACGAATTCAGGATCGTCGGCGTTTTTCTTGGCCGGGTTCGGAATGAAGCTGCCGAAGAGGTCCGCCTCATCCGCATTGAGCGACACGTTGACGGATTCCCAGGGTATTCCGGCCCTTTGGCAGAGGACGCGGGCTATGGTGGATTTGCTGGTGCCTGCGGGACCTTGGAACAGCGCTGAATACACATCGCCTTTGGCAATGCCTTTGACGAGCGTTGTCAAATCATCCAATTCAACTTTTTCATAAAAGGGCTGGTTCTGCTTCAAAAGCTCTTGCGCATATGCGTCGTCGGCATAATCTTTGCAGGCGCATCCGGACTCCTCATAGGACACCTTTGCGTCTCCGAACAGGCCTTCATAGATTTTTTTATCGTAATTCTCGATGATGTTTGGGAATGCGTCGAATACGGAATCGAATGCAGAGGCGTCGGTGCCGACGGTCACGTTCTTGTGTTTGGCGAAGAATTCGGACATAGACCGAACGTGTATGCTATATGATTTTGGTTGCTTTTCTATGGGAATTGCGTTGGCCGCAAGTTGCACTGCGGCACCTTCGAAACCTCTGGCGATGCCCAATGCGAAAACCGTATCCGTGTATATCGCGGTACTGCCTTCAGCCAACACAAAGTGTTCATTCGGGGTGAACGCCACATTGGTGAGCAAAAGCATATTCAATCCGTTATCGTTGTCATGCACTGAATTGTATACGAATTTTCCGGGAAGCGTTGTGCCAAAGGATTCCTTGCCTGCAATACACATGCAGAATTGGAATCCGTGAAGCTCGGTGTCGTCGTTGAGCGCAGACACGTCAAGCGCAAGCTCCCCGGAACATTTGCTGTTGAAGTCCGCTTGAAGCGCATCGTATTCCTTGCGTTTCACATTGAACAAAGCTCCTGTCTCCACAGGGGCGAACAGCGTGTACATATCCTTCGCATTGGCGCTGTAGAGCAGATTGAATTGCGCGTACAGTAGCGCGGTGAGTTGCCGTGCTGTATCCGGCGTGCATTTGCTTAAGTATGTGCTGAACCTTGACGGCACCATCAGTCTAACCGTGGACCCGGTTCTGGATACCATTATGGTGAGGGTAGTGACGTTGATACCGAGGTTGACATAAGGTGCGAACAAAAAGCTTGTCTTTATGCCTTTGGCTACGGATACGCCGTGCCATGTGTAGTCTTTGTCGGCTGCCTTGAATGTTTTGATGACGGTTTCGCGTTGGCTGTGCGCATTGAGAAGCGCCATAAGCGCGAGCGTGGGGTGCGCCATGCTGTGATTGAAGCCTATGGGGGCATTGAATGACATGGTGTTGGATTTGACGCCTTCGATTTCGAAGGCGTCCGTGTTCTCGGTGGATGCGTATACCGTAGGGTCGGAGAAATTCAAATTCACTAACATTTGCGTGTTCCTTTCAGCGTTCCTGCCGCCAGGCTGATGTCCATGGCGTACATAACGCGTTTTGCGACAAGTTCGTCCGTGAGCCTGACGAGCGTGTCTTTGTGTTTTTCGAAGTCAACTCTCACCTCTTCTCGGAGCGTGCCGAGCCTGTCCAGCACGACCTGCTCAAGGTCGGATGCTTTGTAAGGCTCGAATAGATAGGCTTCATAATAGGCCGTCATGAGGTCTTGCGCGCGACTGATGTCATTGCTTGCGCCGGTGGTGATGTACCCCATGACGACCTGTTCAGCCACGCGTCCTGCGAGAAGCATTTTGATTTTCGCGAGCAGGTTGCCTTGCGA
>CAVFWS010000164.1:0-2247 GCA_963626295.1 Clostridium sp. CAG:138 | reverse complement strand
GCTCAAGAGCTTCGCGGCGGATCAGGTGCGGAAGAACGGCGACGAGCGCCCGATCAGGGTGGCTCCGCCGACGGGCAAGAAGGTAGGCATCATCGGCGGCGGGCCCGCCGGGCTTACCGCAGCGTTCAAGCTTGTGCAGCGTGGGCACGACGTCACCGTTTTCGACCAGATGCCCGAGATGGGCGGCATGCTGCGCTACGGCATCCCGGAGTACCGTCTGCCCAAGGCTGTCCTCAAGGCGGAGACGGATGCGATCGCGTCGCTTGGCGTGAAGTTCGTCAACGACTTCAGGATCGGGCGCGACGCCACGCTTGACGGGCTCCGCGCGAAGTTCGACGCCATGATAGTCGCGAATGGAGCGTGGAAATCGACCTCGATGCGCGTAAAGGGCGAGGATCTCGCCGGCGTGTGGGGCGGCATCGACTTCCTGAGGGCCGTGGTGACGGGCAACGCCCCCGACATCGGCGAGCGCGTGGCGGTCGTCGGCGGCGGAAACACCGCCATGGATGCTTGCCGAACGGCGGTGCGCGTCGGCGCGAAGGAAGTGTTCGTCGTCTACCGCCGCACCCGCAAGGAGATGCCCGCCGAGGATATCGAGATCGCGGAGGCGGAAGAGGAGGGCGTGAAGTTCAAGTTCCTCTGTGCGCCGGACGAGATACTTGGCAGGGACGGGAAGGTTTGCGGAATGCGGCTTCAGGTGATGGAGCTTGGCGAGCCGGATGAGCGTGGACGCCGCAAGCCGGTGCCCGTGGCCGGAAAGTTCGAGGAGATTGCGCTCGATGGAGTGATCGCGGCCATCGGGCAGCGCAACGATCCGGAGGGATTTGACGCCCTACCGCAGACTCCCAAGGGCACGATCGCGGCGGACGAGACCAGCTTCGCGACATCCATGCCGGGCGTCTTCGCTTGCGGGGACACGGTGAACAAGGGCGCGGGCATCGCGATCGGGGCGATAGCGCAGGCGAACGAGGCGGCGCTTGCCGTCGATGCGTACCTGCACGGACGCGAGTACCGTCCCGTCCATCCCGTCCTCTCCGAGCGCGAGGTGACTGAGCGCGATTTCGCGGACCGCGAGCGCATTGCCAGGGCAGTGATGCCGCAGCGTCCGGCGGAAGAGCGCAGGCGCGACTTCAGGGAGGTGAACCTTGGGCTTTCCCCGGAGGCGGCGATGGCCGAGGCGAAGCGTTGCCTGGAATGCGGCTGCCATGACTTTGCGGACTGCAGGCTCATCCGCTACGCGAATCTGCTGAAGACCGACACCAGGCGGCTGCGCGGGGATTTCCATCCTGGATTCGTCGAGAGGGATCTCGTGTGCATCGAGCGCAACCAGCGCAAGTGCATCACCTGCAACCTTTGCGTCAGGGTGTGCGAGAACATGGCGCACAAGGGGCTGCTTGGCCTTGTCGGACGCGGCTTCAAGACCGTCATCAAGCCGGAGTTCAGGACGGGCGATGCGATTTCGGGATGCCGCGATTGCCACATGTGCGTGGATGCCTGCCCGACAGGCGCGCTCCGCTTCCTTGCCTCTTGAGGCTGCTGAAGCGCGAGGGCATCTTGCAATGGCGGTTGGATAAATGTATAATTGCGGATCGTTTTCAACCACATCCAAAAGGAGGATTCGATGAAAAAGGTTCTTGGCGCGGCGCTGGTCGCTCTTTTCGCAATGGCGCTTCATGCCGATACGGACGGCAACTTCATGCTGGCGGTGTTCTCTCCGGGCGAATTGCCGATGCCGACATCTTCCATATATGGCGCTCGGCTTTCCCTGATATACGGAGAGTGCCACGAATTCCATGGCTTGGATCTTGGCGTGGCGGGGTATGCGCGTGACAGCGCGACGGGCGTCCAGCTGGACGCCTTGTGGAATGGCGTGGGCACCGACATGGCCGGTCTTCAGGTTGGCCTGGCGAACACGGTCGAGGGCCATCTGTACGGCTTGCAGGTCGGCCTTGCCAATGCGGCCTCCACCGTCTACGGATGCCAGATAGGTCTCGTGAACGTCTCTGACAGGCTCTACGGCTGCCAGATCGGCCTCGCGAACTTTGCGCTGGAAAGGTCTTGGGGCTTCTGGCCGATCATCAATGTGGGCTGGTAGGCATAGAGGCGGTTCAGATGGAAGGCGCTGATACAGGCAGGCATTTTCTCCGCCAGTGGATTGAGGCCGACGTCGCGGAGGGACGCACCGGCGGCAAGGTGGTGACCCGTTTCCCGCCGGAGCCCAACGGCTACATACACATCGGCCACGCC
>CAVFWS010000163.1:1103-2269 GCA_963626295.1 Clostridium sp. CAG:138 | reverse complement strand
AGGATCGACAGTGCCGATGCGCTCGACGAGTCCCTTGGCGATTACGGATTCATTTTCCATATCGATCAGCTGGAACTTCAGAGAAGAAGAGCCCGCGTTGATGACCAAAATTTTCATATTGATTCTCTCCTATTCTATCAGCCCTGTGCCTGAACAGCGGTGATGGCGACGGTCGCGACGATGTCCTCCACGGAACAGCCGCGGGACAGGTCGTTGCACGGCTTGGCAATGCCCTGCAGAATCGGTCCGTAGGCTTCCGCGCCCGCCAGACGCTGCACGAGTTTATAGCCGATATTGCCCGCTTCAAGGGACGGGAAGACAAGCGTATTGGCGTGTCCGGCCACGGCGCTGCCCGGCGCTTTCAGCTGACCGACCTTTTCAACCAGCGCCGCATCCAGCTGCAGTTCGCCGTCGAGCATGAGATCGGGAGCCATCTCCTTGGCAATGCGGGTGGCTTCCTGAACCTTGGTCACGGCGTCATGCTTCGCGCTGCCCTTTGTGGAAAAGGAAAGCATGGCCACGCGCGGCTCAATGCCCGCCAGGGAACGCGCGGAATCCGCAGCGCCCAGCGCGATATTTGCCAGCGCTTCGGCGTCCGGATCGATGTTCACGGCGCAATCCGCGAAGATCATCACGCCGTTGTCGCCATATGCCTTATTCGGGCACTCCATCAGGAAGCAGGAAGAAACGGTCTTAATGCCGGGCTTGGATTTGATAATCTGCAGCGCGGGGCGCAGCATATCGCCGGTGGAGTGAATCGCGCCGGAAACCAGACCGTCCGCATCGCCGGCCTTGACCATCATCACGCCGTAGTACATGGGATCCTTGACGAGCGCGGCCGCCTTTTCCTCGGTCATGCCCTTCGCCTTGCGCAATTCGAAGAGAAGATTTGCGTATTCCGCGCACTTTTCGCTCGTTGCGGGATCGATGATCTCCACGCCGCTCAGATCCGCGCCGTTGGCCGCCGCCTTCACCTTTTCGGGATTGCCCAGCAGCGTAAGCGTCGCAAGCCCTTCCTTTGCGATAATCGCAGCCGCCTGCGCGTTGCGGGTTTCCTCGCCTTCGGGCAGAACGATGTGCTTTACATTGGCTTTCGCCTTCGCCTTGATCGTATCGATAATTGCCATATTGATTCCCTCCATAGCATTCCGCAGATTGATGCGGTT
>CAVFWS010000163.1:0-1023 GCA_963626295.1 Clostridium sp. CAG:138 | reverse complement strand
CCGCCCATTTGCGAACGTCGCTTTTGTCCTCCGCCAGACCCATGCCGTGCGGTCCGTGCGGGAAAATGTGCATCTCAAAGGGGACGCCCTTCTGCGCAAGTGCGCTTGCGAGCATCAGGCTGTTTTCGACCGGCACCAGACCGTCCTCGGCAGTGTGCCAGAGAAATGCGGGCGGCGTATCCTCTGTAACGTTCTGTTCGGCGGAAAAATAGCGCGCGAGCGAAAGGTCATCGCTCTTTTCGCCCAGCAGCGCCATTCTCGAACCGATGTGCGTATACTGGCAGAGGCTCACCACCGCATAGCACGGCACGAACGCATCCGGGCGACTGGAATAGCGCTCGACCGGGTCTTCGGCATTTGCATTGCCTGAATCGTAATGCGCGGCGGCATTGCAGCAGAGATTTCCGCCGGCGGAGAATCCGAGAATGCCCACCTTTTCAAAGCCCATCGAGCGCACCTTGCGAATCGCGCGGGATGCGTCCGCGAGCGGTGCGCGGCAATCGCAGGGCTTTACGCGGTAGTCCAGCACGTATGCGCTTATGCCCGCGCGATTCAGCATTTCGGCAATCGGATCGCCCTCGTGCGGCGCCTTCATTTCATAGCCGCCGCCCGGCAGCACCACGACCGCGCCGCGGCTGCCCGGCGCGCTGAATTCCTTGATACTCGGCTGTTCCTGGTCGGGGGATGCGTCTGTATACGGCGCAACGCCTTCCCACAATGCTATTGTTCTATTCATATTCTTCCCTCGCAATCCATTAAAGCAGCGGATTCATATCGGAAAGGCGACCGAATTTCAAATCCGGCTTCGTTTTGGATTCCGCGAGCATTTCCTCTGTGGTCTCTCCGGACATGACCAGAATCGAAAGCATGCCGCTGCGCAATCCGGTTTCAATGTCCGTGTACAGCCGATCGCCCACCATGGCCAGTGCATGGACGTCCAGTCCGGTTCTGCGCAGCACGGCTTCCACAATGCCCGTGTACGGCTTTCCCACGATCAAATCGGGGCGGCGGCCGGTGGAGGCC
>CAVFWS010000162.1:0-2356 GCA_963626295.1 Clostridium sp. CAG:138 | reverse complement strand
GGTTGATCGCGCCGTAGAAGCCACTCAGTGCCGAACTGGGCCATCCGCCGGACATCTCTTCGTCACACCAATCGGCGTTCCAGATCATGGCGTAGGCCGCATCGTTGCCATAGCGAGCAACCACCGCACCGCAAATGCTCCAGAACGAACCCGCCCCCGATCCACCTCTTCCCCAGTGGTACTGGTACGATAGAAGGTATTGGTCTATCGACATGCGATACTTAAGCGCACCGACGAGATCATGATTTCGGAAGCATTCGTCGGCCTTGTCCAGCAAATGCTGGCTTTCCTTTTCCAAAGCCCGAATTCGATTCATATCAAAACAAGGTACAACCATTGTATTTCTCCTTTCAGATAAAACGTGAAGCAACACCCAAACGACAGCAGAAGAAGTCAGATTCGCCCAGTAGAGCCGGATCGGCGGCGGTTCGGACGACTGCGTCGAACCGTGCCTTCCTTTCCGCTGCCTCCTGCGATTCAGCGTCAACCTCCAACTCCGTCGTCACCACCCAACATTCCGTGATCGGAAAGTGCGATGCGGTAAATTCGGACGTGAACTTGGGGAACGAGTCCGTAAACCACCACGCACCAAGCCGCATGAAGAACATCGTCCGGGCTGCGCCCTCAATGGGTAGCTTTCGGATAGAGCTCTCCCCAAGCCGGACGCTCTCGCATCCTTCCTTTGAGCGCGCCACAAGCGCAAGTGCGCGTTCCGCATAATCCTCCGCCTCGTGCCGGACTTCGGCAAGAGGCCGTCCGTTACGGGCAATCGGCGTAAAAACAGAAATGCCAAGTGCTGTCAGTCGTTGCATCTTGTAAGTCATACCGCCACCTCCATAATCTCGAAGAACCGGTCGACGAACCGAACGATCAGTTCCATGACATCCCCGTTGTACTTCGTCCCACAGCCGTGCATCTTCGGAAGTGCTTGAATCCAGCGGTTCGGGATTGCCTCAATGCCATAGTAGGCACCTGCGATCTGACCCGTGACCGCACCGATGGAATCGGCATCGCCTCCGAGGTTGACGGCGGCGATGAGCGCGTCCTCGAACGTCGAGGTGCTGTTGAACGCCCATAGCGCGGCTTCGAGGGTCGAGACGGCCCAGCCGGAGTTGTTCACCTCGTCGGCGGTCTTGTAGACCGAGACGGCTGTCGTGCGCACACCGTCGACGTGTTCTTCGAGAATGGATGCCATGCGGAGGACAACCTCGCGGATGCGATCCGAACGATGCGTCAGATCGGACACGGCAAGAAGGATCTCGTTCGTCTCGGGCGTGATGAAGTTGTTCATGATCCAACTCGGCGCAAGGCGCATGATCGAGCCGTTTCCCTGCGAGGACTCTTCGCCGTTCACAAGCGATCCCTTTCGGAACTTCTCGATGGACGTCCACGTGGCGTGTCCGACGTCAAACGCCTCGTGCTTCGAGGACATAAATCCCTCGTCCAGCCAGCGGACAAAGTTGTGCGCGATGTCTGAGAGATCGTAGCGTCCCAACCGCTCGAAGCTCTCCGCGACGCAGAGTGCCATCGCCCCGTCGTCCGTCCAGTAGCCGGGCGGCGTACCGAATCCGGCGCAGGGGAGCATCTCCGTCACCTTGTCGAAGGTCCCGCGTTCGCAGAACTGCACGGGCGAGCCGAGGGCGTCGCCGATGATGTTTCCCAGCATCATGCCCTGCAGGCGTTTCTCCATCATCTCATACGTTTTCATTTCGATTTTTCCTTTCTCTTGTTGAAACGGTGCATAGTATACGATTCATAAACCGGCAGTCCGTCAACGCCGCGTTGACTCCGTGGTCTCGGTCGTGTCCGAGAAATCGGGAATGTCATGCACCGCATACACGTTGGCCGACTGCTCGTCATCAATCCGATTGAAGTAGTAGCGTCCGATCTTCTTGGCATCACGCAGGGCATACGCCCGTTCGACCACGACGTGCGCTATCGCATCATAGTCCGCATTCTTGAGCGCACCTACATCCCAAAGGTGGTAGGCACCTTTGAGCATTTGAAACAGTTCCTTGCCGATGGGATCACTTGTCTTTCGCATTCTGGCTCTCCTTTCCATTGTTGTTCGCCGCGTAGATTGTCTCGAACGTCGTGCGCGTGGCATCGTCGATGTCGCCGTGCGCATGAAGCATCAGCATGTCCTCACGGAGAGCATGGACGAACGTCTCGTATTCGGGTTCGGAGATTCGACCCGTTTTCCGACATTCGCACAGTTCCTTCAAGTCCGCAACGAGTGAGTGCGGATGCGCCAGACCGAAGGCCTCCAACGCCTCGTAGGGTGCTGATTGCCCTACGAAACGGAAGGCCTCGCGCACGATGGCATTCTTGAGTTGCGCCCAATACTTCATCTTGC
>CAVFWS010000161.1:0-2357 GCA_963626295.1 Clostridium sp. CAG:138 | reverse complement strand
TACATCTCTACACTTCTACACGGCTAAAATCCAAATCGACAAATCAGCAAATCTCCAAATGCAATCGTAAATCGCAAATCGTAAATCGCAAATCGCAAATCCCTAAACGCTCTTCCGCACCACGCGCTTCGCCTTGCCCTCGGTGCGGGGCAGCGCCCCCACCGGGAACACGTCGCCCTTAGGCAGGAAGCCCAGGCGCTCGCGCAGGTGCTTGGCGACCATGTGGCCCGTGACGCCCGGCTCGGCCTCGACGTTCACGGTTACGTCCGTCATGCCGTTGTGCTCCTCAAGGATGATCTGGAACTCGTCCTTCACGCCGGGAATCTCCATGAGCGCCTGCTCGACCTGGCGCGGATAGAAGTTCACGCCCTTCACGATCAGCATGTCGTCCGTACGCCCGGTTATGCGGTCGATGCGGAGCGACGTGCGGCCGCAGGCGCACTTCTCGCGCGAGATGATGCGCGATATGTCGTGGGTGCGGTAGCGTATGATCGGCATCGCCTCCCTCGTGAGGGACGTGAGCACCACCTCGCCGTACTCTCCGTCCGGGACGGGTCTGCCGGACTTCGGATCGACTATCTCGGTGATGTACTGGTCCTCCCACACATGGAGGCCCGCGTGGGCCATGCAGTCCTGCCCCGTCGTGCCGATGCCGCCGGTCTCGGTCATCCCGTAGATGTCGAAGCACTCGATGTGCAGACGCCTCTCGATCTTCCTGCGCATCTCGTCCGAGAACGTCTCCGATCCGAATATGCCGACGCGGAGGGACGGGATGTCGTGGCCGCCGCCCTGCTCCGCATCGAGCTTCTCGATGAGGCGCGGCACGTACGAGACGACCGAGCAGAAGCCCTTTACGCGGAAGTCGCGCATCAGCCGGATCTGGCGCTCGGTGTTGCCGGAGGACGCCGGCACGCAGAAGAGCCCCGCCTTGCGGCATCCGTGATAGCAGCCGAAGCCGCCGTTGAACAGTCCGAACGTGGGCATGATCTGGAACGCATCGCCCTTGCGCAGTCCGGCCATCGTGTAGCACCGCGCCATGCACTCGGCCCACTGGCTCAGGTCGTTCTTGGTGTACGCCATCACCACGGGCGTTCCCGTGGAGCCGGACGACATGTGGAACTCCAGGAGGTCGCGGCGCTCGACGCAGTTCATCTTCAGCGGATACGCCTCGCGGAAGTCGTCCTTCGTGTAGAACGGAAGTCGCGCAAGGTCATCCAGCGACTTCACGTCCCCAGGGCCCGAAACGCCGCCCGCCTTCAGGCGGTTGCGGTAGAACTCGTTCTTCCACACCCGGCGGAGGCTCTTCTTCAGCCCATCGAGCTGCACCCTTGCGTATTCGTCGCGGCTCATCGTCTCGGCCGCGCGGTTCCAGAAAGCGTCTTGTCCGTTCATAGTTCAATGTTCCTGCTTAGTTCAAGCCAGTCCTCGTTGGATAGATCCTCGGCACGCGCCGTCGATTCTATCACGCCCTTGAAGATGCTGCCCAGCTGCTTGCGGCGATGCTCGAATGCCCGCTTCGTTAGCGACCGAAAGACGCGCCGCACGTCGGCGCCCACGCCGTCGTTCCTGTGGTGCCTCACAAGCCTCACGACGGTAGAGCCGATCTCGGGACGCGGCCAGAAGCAGCTCGCCGAGACCTTGCGCACGATTGACACGTCGTAGTCCAGCTGGACGCGCACCCCGGCAAGGCCGCGCACCTTCGACCCTTCGCTCGCCGCAAGGCGCTCCGCGACCTCGGTCTGCACCAGCGCGACCATCGTTTCGGGCGGGCAACTGTGGACAGTCGCCCCCCCATTTACGATTTGCGATTTGCGATTTGCGATTGCATTTGAAGGTGGCGCACACTGGCACACGCGCTCAACAAGCTCGATGAGCATTCGTGTGCCGGCCTGATAGGGGAGGTTCGAGACCATCAGAGGGAATCCGTCGCAGACGCCGCGCTTTATGAAGTCAAGCGCATCTCCGGCAAGCACCTCAAGCCCCTCCGGATTGCCGAGCGCACCCTTCAGCCTGTCCGCGAGGACAGGATCCTTCTCTATGGCTGTGACGACGCACCCGCGAGACAACAGACCTTCCGTAAGCACGCCCAGCCCAGGACCTATCTCAAGGCACCGTACGCCCGGCTCGATTCCCGCAGCGTCAAGGATGGCTTCGAGCGCATTCCTGTCGATGAGGAAATTCTGCCCAAGCACGCGATTCGGGTGGAACTTGCTGCGTATGCACCAGTCCTTGACCTGCGATGGGCTCGTGAGATTCATGGTATTTTTATTTACGATTTTTCGATTTGCGATTTACGATTGCATTTGGGGGATTTAGGCGTTTGGGGATTTGGGGGTTAGCCGTGTAGAGGTGTAGAG
>CAVFWS010000160.1:0-2373 GCA_963626295.1 Clostridium sp. CAG:138 | reverse complement strand
CCATGTCCTGGAAGTCGCACTCCGGGTGCTCGTAGAGGACCCACATGATCTTCGCGGCGTCCATCGCCGAGCCGCCGCCGATCGCGATGATCACGTCCGGCTTGAACGAGGACATGAGCTTCGCGCCCTCCTTCGCGCAGGCGAGGGTCGGGTCAGGCGCCACGTTCGAGAACGTGGTGAACATGATGCCCTGGGCCTCAAGGCTCTTCTCTATCGGCTTCGTGTAGCCGTTCGAGTAGAGGAAGGAGTCCGTCACGATGAACGCCTTCTTCTTGCCGAGCACCTGGCTGAGTTCCCTGAGCGCCACCGCGAGGCACCCCTTCTTCTGATACACCTTCTCGGGTGCGCGGAACCACAACATGTTTTCCCTTCTCATGGCGACTGTCTTTATGTTGATGAGATGTTTCACTCCTACGTTTTCGCTTACCGAGTTGCCGCCCCACGAGCCGCAGCCGAGCGTAAGCGACGGGGTCAGCACAAAGTTGTATATGTCACCGATGCCGCCCTGCGAGCTCGGCGTGTTGACGAGTATGCGGCAGGTCTTCATGCGGGAGGCGAACTCGTCGAGCTTCTTCCTCTCCGTCACGGCGTCGAGGTAGATGGACGACGTGTGCCCGTAGCCGCCATCGGCGACGAGGCGCTCGGCCTTGCCGAACGCATCCTCGATGTCCTTGGCGCGGTACATGGCCAGGACCGGCGAGAGCTTCTCATGGGCGAACTCCTCGGAAAGCTCCACGCTCTCGACTTCGCCGATGAGGATCTTCGTGTCGGCGCCGACGTCGAATCCGGCAAGCTTCGCGATCGTCACGGGCTTCTGGCCGACGATCTTGGCGTTCAGCGCGCCGTTGATGAGGATCGTCTTGCGGGTCTTGTCGAGCTCGGCCTGGTTCAGGAAGTGGCATCCCATGTCCGCAAAGAGCTTCCTTACCTTGTCGTACACGCCGTCAAGCACGATCACGCTCTGCTCGGAAGCGCAGATCATGCCGTTGTCGAAGGTCTTCGAGTGGACTATCGAGCTCACGGCAAGCGTAAGGTCCGCAGTCTCGTCGATGATCGCTGGCGTGTTGCCCGCGCCGACGCCGACCGCCGGGGTCCCGGACGAATAGGCGGCCTTGACCATCCCGGGGCCGCCGGTCGCGAGGATGATGTCCGCCTCGCGCATCAGGAAGTTCGTCTTGGGCAGCGAAGGCGCCTCGATCCAGCCGATTATGTCCTCCGGGGCGCCGGCCTTGACCGCAGCCTCCAGGACCACCCTTGCGGCGGCGATCGTCGATCCCTTTGCGCGCGGGTGCGGGCTTATGATTATGCCGTTGCGCGTCTTGAGCGCGAGAAGCGTCTTGAATATCGCCGTGGAGGTGGGGTTCGTCGTCGGGATCACGGCGCCGATCACGCCCACGGGCTCGGCAATCTTCTCGATCCCCATCGCCTCGTCCACCTCGAGCACGCCGCACGTCTTCGTGTGCTTGTAGGCATTGTAGATGTATTCGGACGCAAAGTGGTTCTTGATGACCTTGTCTTCCACTACGCCCATGCCCGTCTCGGCGACGGCCATCTTGGCCAACGGGATGCGCTGGCGGTTTGCGGCAAGCGCCGCCGCGGAGAAAATCGCGTCGACCTGCTCCTGCGTGTAGGAGGCGTACCTGCGCTGCGCCGCGCGCACCTTCCTCAACGTCTCCTCAAGGTCTGCGACTGGGTTCTCCACTGCTGGAGCGCCGATTGCTTCTGTGCTCATGTCTTTCTTCTTTCGTTTGTTTCACATTCCCCGTAAACACTAACCGGAGAAACGGGCGCATATTATAGCACCTTACATAGCGATATTCAAGTAGCGATATCGGAATATCCATTGCCGCGGATGCGGTCGGCCGCCTCTAAGCGCGGCGTGTGGTCGGGCACGACCGTGCCCGCGAAGCCGCACCGCTCGTAGATTGACATCGCCTTCTTCATGTCCACGTAGCCGTCGTCGATGAACACCTCCGAATAGCGCGGCAGCTGCCCCGAGACGTTGCGGAAGTGGACGTCTGCTGGGGCATCAAGCTGCACGGGGGAAACGTCGGCTGGGAGAACCGCGTGCTGACCTTGCCCTGCTTCTCGGCGTTTCTCCTGCGCCGCTTCCTCGCCGGACACGGCGACGACAGCCGCTTCGGCTGATGTCGCCGCCCCGCGAGGCGGAGGCGAATTGTGGTATAATGCGGAAAAACCGAAGACGGGGCAAGTAGTAGGAATCCGAAAGTTTCACGCCCGTCCGTCGAAGCGATATGGACAAATCCGAAGTCGCGGTTGAGATTTGGCGATCGGCATGCTATACTATCCGCCAAATTGGAGACATCATGATTGCTCGACGCATTGAACGCAAACTCAAGGAACTGGCCTCCA
>CAVFWS010000159.1:0-2410 GCA_963626295.1 Clostridium sp. CAG:138 | reverse complement strand
GGTCAGGGCCGATTCGTATTTCTTCTCGCGGAAATCCGCGAAGGCCAGCGCCGCGCAGGCAAACTCGGCGGTGCGGTCGGCGGGATGATCCTTGAGGGAGAGCTTCGCGAGCATCCGCGCCTCGGCAAAGGGATCGGTCTTCGTGCCGTCAAAGCGTTCATGCGAAACGCCGGGTGCGTAGGCGGCGAGCTGGTAGGCGAGCGCGGCGCGGGCAAAGGGCGTCTGGCGGCGGTAGAGAATCTCGCGCATGATGTCTACGGCAAGGGGCTGGTGCTCGGGATGGCGCACGGCGATCACCTCCGCCAGCATCTGTCCGTAGGCGACGTCGTAGTTATAGAGCACCGCGCGCATGAAGAGCGTTTCGGAGTCCTTCCACGTGCGCGACAGGCGGAAGGTCATAAGGGAGAGGATGGCGAGGACGAGGGGGAGAGCCGTGTACAGGATGCGGAGCGCCTTGTGCTTTGTGCCTTGTGCAGGGTGCAGTGTGCAGTGTGCATAACGCAGGGCGAGTGTCAGGACGACAATGACGCCGCAACCGATCCAATAGGTGTAGCGGTCGTTATGGGGTTCGTATCCGACCTTCACAATGCCCAGCATGGGGAGAAGTCCGACATAGACCCAGGCAATCGCGAACGCGACGAGCGAAAGCCAAACCGTCACCCTGTTTTTCAGGCGCAGGACGAGATAGCCTACGCTCGCTAAGGCCAATGCCAGCAAGAGAACGACGCCAGCGGCGAAAATCGGCCACGTGCTCCAATCCGGCACGGCATAGTCAATCGTCAGATTGACGGGCCAGAACGTCTGGGCGAGATAAATGACGGGGGCCTCGACCGGGGCCAGAAGGCGATTGAGGAGCGTCCACTCGCCGGCCCCATGCATTGCCTCATCCTGCGAGACGACCGTCAGGCAGCAGACGGCGAGGGCGAGAACGGCAAACGGCAGAGCGCGGAGGAAACTTCGCTTGAACGATTCGCGGCGGAGAATCCAATCAAAGGCGAAAAGGACGGCAGGGAGGGATACGGCGACGGGCTTGGAGGCCAGCGCAAGAACGTAGAAGAAGAGGGAGATGGCAAAGAAGAGCGCGGGGTGCTTTGTGCTTAGTGCGGCGGTCGGCTGGGGACAGCCGACCCTACCGCCGTTACCATCGGTCGCATTCTCCGCACATGGCACATGGCACGAGGCACGAGGGACAACGTAGCAAATCAGAGTGAGGAGCATGAAAAATACGGAGAGGAGTTCCTTGCGTTCGGACACCCATGCGACCACTTCGACGCGAAGAGGGTGAAGCGCCCAGAGAAGGACGAGGCCGGCGAGGAGGAGAAGTGTGCCTTGCGCTTGGTGCCTTGTGCCTTGTGCTGCGGTCGCGGAGCGACACGCCCTACCATCGGGGGACGCACGAGGCACGAGGCACAAGGCACAAAGCACAAACAGCAGAACGGCGTTGGAGGCGTGAAGAAGGACGTTGTGGATGTGGGCGAGCTTCGGGAAGGCTCCGGAATCCTTGATGAAGGTGTCGGCTTTGATCTCCGGCTCGTAGGGATCGATGCCCAACGCCTTGGCAAGCGAGATGTCGGCGGCATGGCTCATCCAGGCAAGCGGATGCCAGTTCGCCGCGTAGCCTGCCGACAGAACGGCCCAGCGCACCGAGCCGGCATTGAGGCCGTCCTTGATGTGCGGATTCATGACGATATACTCGTAATCGTCATACCGGACGAGACCATTCGGCATCGCTCCGCAAAAAACAAGAGTCACGATCAGAAAAATCGCGACTGCCGTCAAAAACCGTCTCACCGTCAATCCTCCGGCCAGGGAACGAGTTTCACGCCGATTCTCCGAAGCTGCGCATTGCGCTTTTCCCAAAGCGACATGAACTGCTGACGCGGCATTTTTGAGTTCCAGGCCGCATCGAGTTCGGACTTCGCGCGTTGATAATAAGAGATCTCCTGTTCCTGTCGTTTGGCGAGGGCGGTACCAACCTCCTTAAGAGTCCACCCTTGCGCGAGGAGCGCGTTGATTTCCGTTTTCATGCCCGCGACGATGGCTCGGATCTGACGCTCTTCGAGCAATGTGTCTTGTGCGCGGTCACGCGGGACGCGTGACCCTACCGTTGCCGTGTCGTTTGTGAGTACGGCGGCGAGGGCAGATTCGGCGACAGTGCGAACAGCGGGAGGATGGCCGGGGATGGCGAACGAGGCGAGGAAGCGATCACCATCGGTCGAGAACACTTCCGCCCAGCCCGTCGCAATTCCCTTCTCGATGACGGCGACGTCACCGATGAGCTGGCGACGCGTGGGGGAATCGAACGTGCTCATTGCGCTTTGCGCCTCGTGCCTTGTGCTTTGTGCAGAGCGCGAAATGGAGAGTGCGGTCACACACAGCACAAGGCACAAGGCACCGAGCACAACAATGG
>CAVFWS010000158.1:0-2621 GCA_963626295.1 Clostridium sp. CAG:138 | reverse complement strand
GGCGCACAATGCGCTCCTACAAAACTGTCCCCCTATTGTCCCCCTATCGGAGAGATCAGGTGGTATCTGGAAGTATCATCGGGCGCACACCCGACGGGGCGCGGGGAGGCGCGAAAAGCCGCGATAAACGCGAAAAGCCCCGCGATTGCGAGGCTTTTTCAGTTGTTATCTCTTGGAGGTGGGAAGCGGAGTTGAACCGCTGTACGCGGATTTGCAGTCCGCTACCTAACCGCTCGGCCATCCCACCATCGGCAAGATGTTGGTAGTATACCAAAACCGCCATTCGTGCGCAAGTGCGGTAGACGGCTACTACGCAACCGGTTGATATAATGGGAACATGCGAGTTTCCTTTTAAGTCGTACCAGGCTTACAGAGGACGTTGTTCCTTGAAAACAGATTTGTGACCACGGGCATTGCCATCGGCTGGGCATGGCAATCCTTGTGATGTATTTGCAATGAGTGGCGCGCGCCCGTTCCAGCGTTCCGTTGGCGCGCGCCGGAGAGAAGGCATCTCTGGGGCTCCGCCTCAGCCCCCGCAAGAGGGGCTGAGCCCCTCTTGACTCCACAACCGCGCGTGCGCAGGCGCACACGCTCCGTTTCCGTCCGGCGAACCTTGCCGACAAGAGGCAGCCCCTCCGAGGGCCTGCTATAATTGATTTGGCGTAAAAAACCGTACTCATTCCGTGAGGGAGGTGCAAAACAACAACATAACCCAAGGAGGGACTGGCATGGAATATGATACCACAATCGGGGTCGACGTGAGCGACCGCACTTCGAAGATCTGCGTGATGCGCAAGCTGCCGGGAGGCGAAAGGCGGATCGTCGTCGAGACGACCTGCGCGCCGACGAAGGATGGTTTCGCCGAGGCGTTCGCGAAGTTCGACCGCACGTGGCCCGCCGTGTTCGAGACCGGCACGCACTGCCGCTGGATGGACCGTCACCTGAAGTCGCTCGGATTCAAGACGATCGTCGCCAACCCCGGCAAGGTGCCGACGATCACCCGGTCGAACACGAAGAACGATCGAAACGACGCACGGGAGCTGGCGCGGCTTGCGATCGCGGACCCCGAGACGCTTCATCCCGTGTTCCTCAGGGACGAGATCTTCCAGCAGATGCTCAGGTTCCACCGTGCCCGCAACATGTTCGTCTCGCAGCGGACGCAGTGCGTCAACCACATCCGCGGCGTGGCGAAGTCACTCGGCTACAGGATAGAATGCCCGTCGACGGAGCGTTTCCACGAGCAGAGCAAGGCTGACTGGCCCAAGGAGCTGGAGGAGGCCGTGTGGCCTGTGATGGGCGTCATCAAGGCCATCAATCTCAAGATCAGGGCGTATGACAAGCTCATCGCCCGGCTGGCCGAAGAGCCCGAGTTCAAGATGCTCGTCGAACGCGCCCGCCTCGTCTATGGCGTCGGCATCATCGGCTCGACGGCCTTCATCGCGGCGATCGGAGGACGGCCCGACCGATTCGGGCATGCCCGCGACGTCGGTGCATATCTCGGCATGACCCCGAAACAGGATCAGTCCGGCGACGTCGACAAGCAGCTCCACATTACGCACGCGGGCTCGGACATCGTCCGGCGGGCCCTTGTCGAATGTGCGGGCGTCGCAATGATGTCGAATGCGAAGGATACCGACATCAAGCTCAAGGGGCTGCGCATCGCCATGAACGGGGGCGGCATCGCGAAGAAGAAGGCGAAGGTTGCGGTCGCACGGTCGCTTGCCGTGACGATGCTCGCGCTCATGCAGCATCCCGAGCGCGAATACGTCCCGCTTTCCGAAGAAGGCAGAAAGGGATTTGAACGCTACCGTGCCGAGCTGGAGTACCTGACGACGCAGAAATTCGCCAGAAGGGACAAGAAGTCCGACAAGGCGGCATAACGTCCAGAGGATTTCCGGGCAGGACAAATTCAACGCGAAAGATCGTCCAGACGCCCAGCTTCAATGAAGTGATCCGATGTCCCGTCCCAGGTGAGTGCGAGCGCAAACGTGCACAAAATGCGTGGGTTAGATGGCACCCCTGACGACGGACTATAACATGCAAGCGTGGCGAGGGCTGCGGATTGCGAATAAGAGTGAGACAGAACGAACTTGTTTGGAAGCGGGACGGAGGACAGAAAGGTGTCGATGAGCTAAATCAGAAAAGCGGACGGATCAATCGCATGCGATTAGGCCCTTGACATTTGTTCCCATAAGAGTTTTGCTCGTGCCTCGCAAAACTGACCGGTTGCGGCTACTACTGTCCGACGGCGGCGAGGAGGTCGGAGACGGTGCGGACGGTGGCGATGCGCGCGCGGAGCGCCGCCGCGCCCGGCCGGCCTGAGAAGTAGCGGAAGAGATGGACGTGCGCCTTCACCGACGCAAAGGCGTCCGCCGACGGCACGTGGTCGCCCGGGAACCTCTCCGCCAGCTGCTCGCGGAACGCGAGAAGGTAGTCGAGATGT
Organism: Clostridium sp. CAG:138; assembly: GCA_963626295.1. GTDB lineage: Bacteria > Verrucomicrobiota > Kiritimatiellia > RFP12 > UBA1067 > UBA1731. The sequence goes on along the minus strand of CAVFWS010000158.1, from coordinate 178 downwards.
CTCTGAAAGGCGGTCTCGCGTCCCTCGCGTTCCGCCAGTCCCTCGCGTCCCGCCAGGGCGTCCTTCAGCTCCGTGAAGATCGCGGGGTTGGCGAGGGCGGCGCGGCCTATCATGATGGCGGATACGCCGGTCGCCGCCATGGCGGCGGCGGACTTCGCGTCCGTGACCGAGCCGTTGC
>CAVFWS010000157.1:0-2664 GCA_963626295.1 Clostridium sp. CAG:138 | reverse complement strand
CCGCAACTGGGAGGTTCTCGCCGAGCCGATCCAGACCGTGATGCGCAAGGTCGGCATGGACCGTCCCTACGAGCGGCTGAAGGAGCTTACGCGCGGGCGTCGCGTCACTGCGGAGACAATGAAGGAGTTTGTGTCTGGCCTGGACTTGCCGAAGGCCGACAAGGCCCGTCTCATGAAGTTGACCCCGGCGACGTATGTCGGCATCGCGTCCAGGCTCGCGAAGCTGCGCTGAGCCATTTTGTGCTACAATACGCCAAACAGATAACAGACGTAGGAAAACATGAAAGAAAGACTCTATTCGCTCGACCTTCTCCGTGGACTTGACATGCTGCTTCTTGTCGTAATCGGCCCAATTGTCAGTGCGGCCGATTCGGTCTGGGATTTCGGTCCGGGATTCATGGGACAGTTCAGGCACGGATGGGAATGCTTCACCTTGTGGGACATCATCATGCCGCTGTTCATCTTCATGTGCGGCGCCGCCGTCCCGTATGCGCTCGGCAAGCGTCTCGAGAACGGGAAGGCAGGCCGGACCTATTGGAGGCACGTGCTCGGGCGCGTTGCGATGCTGTGGGTCCTCGGCATGGTCGTGCAGGGCAGGCTCCTTTCGCTGGATTGGCACGCGATGACTCCGTATTCCAACACGCTCCAGTCGATCGCCGCCGGCTATCTCATCGCCGCGTGCGCGATGCTCATTCCGTCCGTCAAGATGCGCATCGTAGTTCCGGTGCTCATGGCCATTGCCTATTCGGCAATGCTGGCTTTTGGCGGCGACTACTCGCAGTTCGGCAACTTCGCGCAGAAGGTCGATCATGCCATACTTGCCGCGCTGCTTCCTGCGGACAACCCGTACGTGATGAAACCGAGCTTCTACACGTGGTTCACCACCTCGCTCATGTTTGGCGTGATGACGATGTGCGGATACTTCGCCACGGAGATCCTGCGCGGGGCGGGCGAGAAGGGGCAGAAGGCTATTAGGCTTTTCGCGTATGGCGCGGCTCTTGAGGCCGTTGGCTGGGTATCCTCCATCTGGATCCCCGTCATCAAGCCGATCTTCACGCTCTCGTTCACCGCGCAGGCGATGGGATGGTGCGTGATCGCGCTCGCCGTGCTGTATGTGCTTACCGACATCCTGAAGCTCCGCAGGGGACTTGGCGTGGTGATCCTGTTCGGGCAGTGTGCGCTTGCTGCGTATCTCGTGGGTGGCTTCTTCCGTCCAGTGCTGGCGAAGCTTGCCGAAATCCTCACGCAGGGGGCCCCGCATCTCTTCGGCCTTGGCGAGCGACCGATGGCTCTGCTTAACGCAGTCATCGTGGCAATCGAGATCACCCTTGTGCTTGCGATATGGCGCAAGGCTCGCGCCAAGTGACGCGGCAGGGAGTCGACCCCGCTTACTGTTGATGTCCCCCTCGAAGCTGGGCTTCCATGAAAGCCTTCCGCAGCGCGAGGGGCTTTGATCCGTAGGCTTCCTTGAATCGCAGCGCGAGGTGGGATACGGACGTAAAGCCGCACGTGTCGGCAATGTCGGCAATGGGCGTTTCCGTCTCGGCGATGAGGTCGTGCGCGGCCGCGAGCCGCAGCCGGCGGATCTCCTCGCCGAGCGTATTCCCAAGCGCGCGTTCGGCGCGGATCTGCAGCATGTGCTTCGAATAGCCGACCTTTCGTGCAAGCGTCGCCGCGTCGAGCTTGCCGTTCAGGTGGTTGCGCGCATGGCGCAGGGCGGCGGCGACGAACGGGTCGGCGAGCGCATCGACGTCCGTCGAAAGGCGCGAGGTCACGCGATGGCAGGCGAACCTTATGACGCGGCCGCCGGACGCATGCCGCAGGATGTCGTTCAGGATGCGTCCCGCGCTGTAGCCGAGGCGGAAGTCGTCGGTTGACAGGGACGAGAGCGCCGGAGCCGCCGTCGTGCAGATGGCCGCGTCGTCGTCCATGCCGAGGATCGCAAGCTCGTCGGGGACGGCGACGTCCGCATCGACGGCGGCGGCCAGCGCTTCGCGTGCGCGGAAGTCGTGGACGCAAAAGAGGGCGCAGGGCTTGGGAAGGGCGCGAAGCTCGTCGGCCAGGGCGCGGCGGCGCAAGCCGACCTGCGCACAGGCGAAGCCGCGCTCCCGCAGCCGCACGGCAAAGCCGTCGCGCCGGGCGTCGGACCAGTCCGTCGCGCAGTCTGGACCGAACCAGGCGAAGTGGCGGAAGTGCCGAGCGATGAAATAGTCGGCGGCGGCGCGTCCCTCGGCCTCGTGGTCGCAGAGCAGCGTGACGACGCGGCGCGACGTCGGGAAGCGCGCGGGTCGCAGCGTGTCCTCGATGAGGACGAGCGGCACGTTCGCCGCCAGCAGCTCGTCGCGGCGCCCCTCGTCCTCGACATAGGCGATGATGCCGTCGCAGGCGTTCGCGGCGAGGCGGGCGGGATGCCCGGAGAGCGCACCGAAGTCGAGTTCGACGCGCCAGGCGGGCGCGTGTCGCCCGTGCGCAAAGGCGAGGATGCCGTCGAGCTTCAGCCGTTCGGGACGGTTGATCGTCGGCAGGGTGACGAGAATGCGGCGAGGTGTCGTGCGGTTCATGGCGGACATTATACCAAAAGGCGTTGAACGACTTGACGGCGGCGATGGCGCGGATATGGTATACTACGCGGCATGAGACCGATCGCCACAGAGACGAACGACT
>CAVFWS010000156.1:0-2685 GCA_963626295.1 Clostridium sp. CAG:138 | reverse complement strand
GAACACGATCCTCGCGACGGGCGGCTGCGGCAAGGTCTACCTCTACACGTGCAATCCCGACACGGCGACGGGCGACGGCATCGCGCTCGCGTGGCGCGCCGGCGCGAAGATAGAGAACATGGAGTTCATACAGTTCCACCCGACGTGCCTGTACCATCCGAACGCCAAGCGCTTCCTGATCTCGGAGGCGGTCCGCGGCGAGGGGGCGGTCCTCGTGGACGGCAAGGGGCATCCATTCATGGAGAAGTACGATCCCCGCGGATCGCTGGCCCCGCGCGACATCGTCGCCCGCTCCATAGACTCGGAGATGAAGCGCACCGGCGCCCCGTGCATGTTCCTCGACATCCGCAGGAAGGGCCGGGCCTATCTCATGCAGCGCTTCCCCAACATATACAGGAAGTGCCTGTCGTTCGGCATCGACATGGCCAGGGACCTCGTCCCGATAGTTCCTGCGGCGCATTACTGCTGCGGCGGCATACAGGCTACGGTGGATGGGCGAACCAGCGTGAAGGGGCTGTCGGCCGTCGGCGAATGCGCGTGCACCGGGCTGCATGGCGCGAACCGCCTCGCCTCCAATTCGCTCATGGAGGCGCTCGTGTGCGCACGGCTTACCGCAAAGCGGCTTGGCGTGCATCCCGTCAGGCTCGACAGGAAGGTGGCGATCCCGGCGTGGAAGACAGGGAAGGCGGTTGCGCCGGACGAAGCCGTGCTTGTCGCGCACATGTGGGACGAGATACGGCGCCTGATGTGGGACTATGTCGGCATAGTCCGCACCGACAAGCGCCTTGCGCGGGCGCTCCGCCGGCTGAGGACGCTGCGCCGCGAGATACACGACTACTACTTCCGCTATCTTGTCACGCCCGACACGCTTGAACTGCGCAATCTGGCCGTATGCGCCGAGCTGATCGTGAAAAGCGCACAGAGGCGCAAGGAGTCTCGGGGACTCCACTACACGCTCGACTATCCCAAGACGTCCGAGAAGATAGCCTCCACGGTTCTTCCGGGATACAGGGGAAGATAGCGGCATCCCCCCATGGACAAGCCTGCTCCAGGCATAGTCGTGCTGAACGGATGGGCGGCAAGCCCCAAGGCATGGAGCCTTTGCGAATTCATGCGCCGCCCTGCGCCGGACGGGCGCACCCCTTCGCTGTACTCGTATGTGGATCAGCTCGACGGGCTGCATGAGCGCGAGTTCGAGCGCGGCGGCCGATTTGTGGTTGTCGGGTGGTCGATGGGCGGCAGTTCCGCCCTTCGGATCGCGTGCAGATACACCGACGGCATTGCCGGTCTCGTGCTTCTCGCGGCGACGCCACGGATGATGGAGGATGCGGATGCCGGATGGGACGGAATGTCGCAGAGGAGGCTTGAGGTTCTGCGGCGTGGGCTTGAACTCACCCATGGGCAGGGGCTCTTCGGTCCTCCGGAAGGGTTGCCCAACCCATACATGGTGGATGCCCCGGAAAACCTCGAGCGCGGGCTGAGGTATCTCCGCGAGACGGATCTGAGGGATGACCTGGAGCGGACGTTCCGCAACGGGTGCAAATTCCCCGTGCACATTTTCCAGAGCGACAGGGACGGCATCGTGCGATGCTCGAACGCCCGGTACCTGAAGCGCATATTCGCGGACGCGCACATGACGATAGTCGATGGGGGAGAACATGCGCTTCCTATCCATCTGCCGAAGGCGATCGACGAAGCCGTACGGGAAACGTGCGGGATGTAGGCTTCGCGGCCCGCAAGCCCTTCCGATCCGCATCGCATTTAGCGTTGGCTAATAAAATGGATGCAACCCGGAATGGCATTCGGATTATGGTATAATACGCGCCAAAAGGAACTAAAGAGGCTGCAAGGGAATGAATGACGGGAAGATGAATTCGGGACGCGTAGAGATGAGCGTCGCTGGATTGCAGGAAGACTATTCGCACTATCTCAGGTACACGCTGGCCAAGGACGAGCACACCGCGACGGCGCGGGACCGCTACATGGCCTTTGCGTTCGCCATCCGCGACAGGATCACCGAGCGTTGGATGGAGACGCAGGCCGAGTACCACCGCCAGAACGCGAAGTACGTCTACTACCTTTCGCTTGAGTTCCTGATAGGCAGGCTCCTCGGCAACAACGTCATCAACCTGAAGGCGGACCAGCTCTGCCGCGACGCGCTCAGGGCATTCGGGCTCGACTGGAACACGCTGCGGGATTTCGAGATGGACGCCGGGCTTGGCAATGGCGGCCTGGGACGGCTTGCCGCATGCTACCTCGATTCGATGTCCACGCTGGACCTGGCCGCGATGGGGTACGGCATCCGCTACGACTACGGCATTTTCCGCCAGCGCATAGTGGATGGGCAGCAGGTCGAGGAGCCGGACCATTGGCTCAAGGATGGATATCCCTGGGAGATCGCACGTCCCGAATACGCGCAGACCGTCTCTTTCGGCGGGCATGTCGATTGCGTAAAGGGCGAAGATGGCGCGCTCAAGTGGGAATGGAAGCCGGACTCAACGGTCCAGGGCGTACCGTACGACCTTCCGATCGTCGGCTACAACCATGCCGTGAACACCCTGCGGCTCTGGAGCGCCCGCGCACTCGACGAGTTTGACCTTGCGGACTTCAACCAGGGATCATACGTCGCCGCCGTCGAGACCAAGGTCCTCGCCGAGAACCTCACGAAGGTGCTCTACCCGAACG
>CAVFWS010000155.1:0-2787 GCA_963626295.1 Clostridium sp. CAG:138 | reverse complement strand
GCATCCTGCTCGTGCCGGGGCTCTACTCGCTGTTCCAGACGTGGCGCGAGCACGTGAAGCGCTTCTTCGCGTACATCGCGGCTCGCGCCGCGCACAAGCGGATGCTGAAGGACAAGGGGCTGGCCTGAGGCCCGCAACGTAATGGCTAAATCAGAGGCAATGGAGGATAAGATGGAAAAGTGCAAGAGTTTGCTGGCTGTCCTGGCGGCGGCATTCGCCGCGGGATGCGTTGACATGAGGCCCTCGTGGTCGAAGGTGGGGCCGGACTTCAAGAGTCCCGAGCTCAAGGTAGAGGAGGCGGCTCTGAACGCCCCCGGGGCCGGATGGCCGATGACGACGAACTTCACGGAGACCGGGGAGTTCCGTCCAGCGTCCGAGGCGGACGACCCCCGCGCGATCCTCAAGGCGGAGAACATACGCGGCTGGTGGCGGCAGTTCAACGACAGCCTGCTGTCGGACCTCGTGGAGAACGCCGTGTCCAACAACCGCTCGTTCCTGATGGCCCGGCAGAGGCTTGAGCAGGCCCGCTGGCGCCTTGCCGGGTCGTGGTCGGACGTGATGCCGCACATCACCGGAGTGGGCGGCGCGACCCGCTCGCAGACCGGGAAGAACAGCCCGTCCGGCAAGACGCACCGCGACGTGTTCCGCGCCGGGTTCGACGCGACGTGGGAGATAGACATCTTCGGCGGGGTGAGCCGCCAGATAGAGGAGACGCAGGCGCTGATGGACAAGGCGACGTGCGACCTCGCGGACGCATGGGTGTCGCTCTCATCCGAGATAGGCAGCCAGTACGTGGCGCTGCGCACCATACAGGAGAGGATCGAGGTGGCGCGCGTGAACCTCAAGCTCCAGACCGAGACCTACGACATCCTCAAGAGCCGGCTCGATTCCGGCATCGGCGACGAGCTTGCCGTGAACCAGGCGAAGTACAACGTGGAGCAGACCCGCGCCACGATCCCGAGCCTGCTATCCAGCGAGGAGTCCATCATGGATGCGCTCGCGATCCTGGCGGGGACGATGCCCGGGGCCCTGCACTCGCAGCTGAGGGAACGCCCAGCCCGCGACTGGCTCGTCGAGCCGATGAAGCTGCCGGAGATACCGCTGAACGCGATCCGCTGCCGGCCGGACGTCCGCTCCGCGGAGTTCGCCCTTGCGGCGCAGGTCGCCCACGTGGGCGTCTCGGCCTCGCTCCTCTACCCGAAGCTCTACCTGAACGGATCGCTCGGGCTCGAATCCATACACGTGAAGAAGTTCCTCCGGCGCGATTCCCTGTACGGGTCCATCGGACCCTCCATATCGTGGCCGATCTTCCAGGGCGGCAACCTCTACGCCAACCTGAAGGCGGAGGAGGCCGCGATGGACGAGGCCGCGTACAAGTACGAGTATACGGTCCAGAGCGCATTCGGCGAGGTCCGCACGGCGTACTCGGCGTACACGCAGCAGTACCACCGCTACGAGTCCCTGAAGGGTGCGGTGAAGGCCGCGAAGGACGCGGAGAACATATCGCAGGACCTCTACAAGAACGGCCTTTCCGACTTCAACAACGTGCTTGACGCGCAGCGGTCGCTGCTCACGCTCGAGGAGGCGCTGGTCATCTCGCGCGGGCAGATATCGCAGGATCTCATCAGCCTGTACAAGGCCCTTGGCGGCGGAATCGAGATGTAGGGTCCAGGGGTTGGTTGGTAGTGGGAATTTGCGATTTACGATTTGCGATTTGCGATTGCATTTAGGAATTTAGGAATTTGGTGATTTGTTGTGCATTGCGCGGGAGGGACGCAGTTTGCTGCGACCGAAGACTTGAAGCTTAATATTGCGCCCCTCCCGTAGCGGCGATTTCATCGAAATCGCCCTACCAGGCGGACAATCTGCCATCTATCAACTATCAACTACCAACTATATGTCATCATCTCCCAAAATCTATGGCGTAAGTGAACTTACGGATGTCATAAAGGGTCTGCTCAGGCCCTATGACAGGATATACGTAGAAGGGGAGATATCCGGCTGGAAGCTCTACGCGAGCGGCCATGCGTATTTTACGGTGAAGGACGCCAATGCGCAGCTTTCCTGCGTGATGTTCGCGAGTTCGCTTGAGCGGTGCAAGTCCGCCGCGAGGCTCAGGGACGGCGTAAAGGTGTGCCTCTACGGAAGGCTTGACGTCTATGCCCCCCGCGGGTGCTACCAGCTGGTTGCGCTCGCCGCCAAGGTTGCCGGAGAGGGCGATCTCATGGCGCAGTTCAACGAGCTGAAGGAAAGGCTCGGCAAGGAAGGGCTGTTCGCCGCCGAACGCAAGCGTAAGCTGCCATTTCTTCCACATCGCATCGCCATCGTGACGTCGCCGTCTGGCGCCGTAATCCACGATATGTGCACGGTTCTCACCAGAAGGTTACCGAACGTTGAGATTCGCCTGTATCCGGTGAAGGTGCAGGGGCCTGGCGCAAAAGAGGAGATTGTGGCGGGGATAGGTTTCTTCAACGCCCCGTCAGCGACATGGAGGCCGGATGTGCTGATCGTGGGACGTGGCGGCGGTTCGATCGAGGATCTGTGGGCGTTTAACGAAGAGTGTGTGGTGAGGGCTGTCGCCGCTTCAAGGATTCCGGTGGTCAGCGCCGTAGGACACGAGACCGATTTCACGCTCTGCGATTTTGCCGCCGACGTTAGGGCCGGGACTCCCTCGATCGCGGCGGAGCTTGTGGTACCTGTCAAGGATAAGCTCGTGCGGCAGATTCGCGACTTGTCTGCGCGGCTTGTGCGCACTCCGCAATATGCCTGCGACGCGCTCTCGCAGAG
>CAVFWS010000154.1:0-2834 GCA_963626295.1 Clostridium sp. CAG:138 | reverse complement strand
CTCTGATACGGTTGGGTTCCGTGTGTTTGCGCCGGCGAACATAAATGTTTGTTCTGACGATGTTCCTGTTGATGTGATCCCCGGCATCTCTGAGCCGATGGGGATATTCTTGAAGCCAGATTCAACATACATGTGGCGAACGGCTCCCGAAGGCGACTTTCCCGTCTCATGGACGTTCCCGTCTGGTGCGACGGAGGCATCCATTGTCGTGGAAGGGGATGGCTATCGTCGATCATACGACAATTTGACTGTTACATCGCAGGACATTGAACTTCCCGTACCGCATGATGAATCTTCGGAACGCACATATGAGCTTACGCTCACATTCAATGATGAGCCTGTAACGGTGAAGAAGGCCCGTCTTGGACGCATTTGCGGTTCTGTTGATGGTGGTACGGCAATGGTGCGCTATCGTGGCAAAAACGGAAAGTCATGGCACAGAGCCATGTCAATTAACGTGTTGCCAAATGTGGTAGGGACGACCGCTTTTTCAGTCAATGGAGCGAGTGTTGACACGGGACTTGATTCGCGTGCTGGATGGTTCCAGTGGATGTGTTCGGCATCGCGCGGAGACGAAGACCATCTCCTGTTACAGGTCGGGGAAGATGCTTTTTCGGCCTCGTTGTCATTGTCTCCTGGGCTAACCATATTGATTAGGTGAATCGTTGGATTTGCTTTGTTGAACATATTGCACCCGGTGACCTATGGATTGGGAGAAATACATGTGGGAAGTTAGATGCCTGTGTGGAGTGTCTTGCGGAATGGCCGCTCTTGCGTCCTTTGGCCAAGTGGATCAGCGTCTGTTTGCGCTGAAGGAAGTAGGTGGCGTACCGCGCATCACAGTTGACGGGGTGCCATGCGCGGGGATGTGCGCTCTGCCAGAGCCGCGTCTCGGGCCAGAACAGGTCACGTTCTCCATGCTGGACTTCTCTGCGCTTGGAGTGCGGTTCTTCAGTGACATCTGGTGGGCAAAGGGAAAGTACAATGATTGGTGGCTTGGACATGGGCGATATGATTTTGATGCGTTTGACCGAAGGATGAAAGGGCTTCTGGACGCATCGCCAGACGGATTCGTGTTTCCTCGGATCAAGATGGATCCGCCGGACTGGTGGGCGAAGAACCATCCAAGCGAAATTCGGGCGAATGAGGTGCGCCCTGATTCCGAGGCTTGGCGCACACTCTACCGCAGGATGCTTACGGACGTGGTGGCCCATGTTGAAAAGTCGTGGTACGCGAATCGTGTCATGGGATACCATTTGGGTGCCTTGCATGGTAGCGAGTGGATGGTTTGGCCGTGGCCAAGGGAGGAATTGCCGCCGGTAAGTCATGCGGCTGGCGACTTGATGCCGCCGCTTGAGACTACGGTTGAGCGCAGGGCCTACCAGCGTAAGCGAAACAAGGACATATCGGATGCCCTATTGGATGCAGCGGCCTTGGTAAAGAGGCTGACGGTGCGTCGCAAACTCGTGGGTGCGTTTTATGGCTATATGGGAACTTGCGATCACGAAGACTTTGCGCGTGTTGTCCGGTCGGTTGACATAGATTTCTTCGCCAGTCCAGGCTCGTATGAACATCGCAGGGCAGGGCAGAGCGGAGGATATCAAAGCCCGTATACTGCATCCTATAGGTTGCATGGAAAACTCTATTGGGATGAGGCGGACATCCGCACGTACCATGCAAAAACCCGTGCCAAGTACCGTTGCGCAACGGCGGAAGAGAGTGTTGGGGCGATCAAACGTAATCTCGGCTATTCGTTGGCTGGCGGTTGGGAAACATGGTGGTTCCTGCTTGCCGGAAATGATACGTTTCATGATGAGGAGATGCTGTCGCCGATACGCGCTGCACTATCCGAAGAAAGGGAAACGCTTGAGCGGACGAACGCGAATCCTGCGGAAGTGGCGGTTTTTACTGCGTCAGACGAATACTTGACGAGCGCCATAGCGGAACGGCGTGGTGCGCCGTTCCGCGTATCCTGCAAGTTGAATTTCCACCTTGAGACATTGCCTTTCACAGGGGTGCCTTATGATTCATATGAAATATCCGACATAGATGAAGATCGGCTTCCCGAGTATAAGGTCTACATTTTCCCCAATGCGTTCACGCTGTCCGCCGCACGTAGGGAGACCATAGAACGCAAGGTGCGTGGAGAAGGTAAGACAGCCATATGGTGCGTGGCTCCAGGATATTACGACGAGACGTCTGGGACCGAAGGTAACATGTCGGCGTATGTGTCGGGCGACGGCAATTTATTTTTCAAGAATTCTCCGACCGTCTCCGAACTGAGGAATGCGCTCCGTGCCGCAGGAGTGCATATTTGGACTTATGACGGGGATGTCATTGCGGAAGGCCGTGGATATCTGATGGTGCATGCTACATATGACGGAGTACACACGATAAACTTCCCGAAAGCATATTCAACAAGGGAGATATTTGGTGCATCTCCCGCTCGCAAGGAAACGAAATCCATTGCGGAGACAATGCGTGTCGGCGAAACCCGCGTCTATCGGCTTGAGAAATAGCGTTGTTTCGTATGACGCATTGATATAGTCGCGTCTGATGACGGTGGTTCTCGCTATCCCGATCCATGTGTGCAAATTTTGCGCTTTTGTTGTGGCGTCAATCCAGCCATTCAAGCGAGACGGCATCTGCTACGCCGCCTTCGGCGACGAAAAGCCGCGTGACGGTCTTGCCATAGTCCTTTGCGAACGGCAGGTTCGCCGCCTTGGCCTTCAGCTCGGCGAGAGTCCGTTCGGCTTCGCGGGCGGACAACGAAAGCTTCGCCTCCCCGACGAGCAGCGTCTGCCCGTCCAGTGACTCGGCGACGACATCGAGTT
>CAVFWS010000153.1:0-3001 GCA_963626295.1 Clostridium sp. CAG:138 | reverse complement strand
GTTACGATCAAGGCGAAGGATCGCGGCCCGGGCATCCCCGACATAGAATGGGCCTGCCGCGACGGCACCTCAACGGCCAACGACTGGATCCGTTCGCTCGGGTTCGGGGCCGGCATGGGGCTGTCGAACTCCAAGCGCGTATCCGATGAGTTTGACATACAGTCCGAGGTAGGTCGGTTCACAAAGGTCACTTGCCTGTTTCGCCTAAAGCACGAAGATCCCGCCGACGCGCAGAAGGGTTCTCCCGGTTTGGTATAATTCGCGGCTAAATGCGGAGGAAGAATGATCGCGTACCTGAATGGACTGTTGGCGGAGAAGAATCCCGCAAGCGTAATCGTCGAGTGTTGCGGCGTCGGCTATGAGGCCATGATTCCGCTTTCGACTTTCGACAGGCTTCCCGCCACCGGGAGCGGGGTGAAGCTGTTCACTCGCCATGTGGTGCGCGAGGACGATGAGATGCTGTTCGCCTTTGCCACGGTTGAGGAGCGCGACATGTTCGCCAAGGTTACGGCAGTCTCGGGCGTAGGCCCCAAGACGGCGCTTGCGGTGCTTTCCGGCTTTACGATAGGGGACCTTCAGCTTGCGATATCCAATGGCGACTCGAAGCGGATAGCGACCGTCAGGGGGATCGGCAAGAAGACGGCGGAGCGCATCGTCGTCGAGCTCAAGGACAAGGTGAACCCGATCGAGGCGCTTGCCAACTCCTCTGCGGCGTCAGGCGGCGAACAGCGCACTGTGCTCCGGGATGCGATGCTTGCCCTGACGGCGCTTGGCTTTACGGATGATGTGGCCCGCAGGATGGTCGCGGACGTGCTTGAGGCGGATCCGCACGTGGCCGATACGGAGACGGTCATAAAGATGGCTCTTGGAGGCAGGAAATGAGGATTCTGATGCTGGGGGACGTAAACGGGTCTCCGGGGCGGCGCATGCTTGCCGAGCACGTCAAGAGACTGCGCAGGGAACTGGGGCTTGCCGCCGTGATCGCGAATGCGGAGAATGCCGCCGCCGGCAACGGCCTGAACGCCGCCCTGGCCAATGAGATATTCGACAGCGGCGTAGATGCGATCACGCTTGGAGACCATACGTGGGGACAGAAGGAGTTCGCTTCCGAAATCGAAAGGCTGCCCAATGTCGTGCGTCCGGCAAACGGTGGGGAGGGCCAGCCGGGGAAGGGGTGGGCCATCGTCACCACGCCGATGTGCCGGTTTGCGGTGATGAGCCTGCTTGGCCGCATATTCATGAACCCTGCGGACTGCCCGTTCCGCACGGCTGACGCCTGCCTGCGCGAAATGCCCAAGGACGTGCCCGTGTTCGTCGATTTCCACGCGGAGGCCACAAGCGAGAAGATGACGCTGGGCCACTACCTTGACGGACGCGCAACCGCCGTGGCAGGCACCCATACGCACGTGCAGACCTCGGATGCGATCGTGCTCCAGAACGGCACGGCCTACCTTACGGACCTTGGCATGTGCGGGCCATACGTCTCCTCCATTGGCCGAGACCTCAAGCCGGTCACCAGGAAGTTCCTCACAGGGATGCCGTCGCGTTTCGGGATTGCCGAAGGGCCGGCCACGCTTGAGGGCGCCGTGATAGAGTTCGACCCGAAGACAAAGGCCGCCAAATCTATAGAGACGCTACGCATACGCGAACCCATGCCTGCCGCTGGAATCGCCTGAGCGGAGTGGGACGCATCGGCCGAGAGGGATGGTACAGCAGCATGAATCGCCATGATCGGATAAGGATAGTCGCGCTTGACCTTGACGGAACGCTTCTTGATTCGCAGAAGCGCCTGAGCGACGCCAACAGGGCAGCGCTTGAAAGGGCGGCGGAATCGGGGATGCTCATTGTCCCGACCACGGGACGGTTCTTCGGGATGATGCCGCAGTCCGTGCGGGAATTGCCGTTCGTGCGCTACGCGATCACGGTCAACGGCGCACAGGTGTATGACCGCGAAACGGACGCCGCCATCGTTCGCGAGGAGATACCCATCGCAATGGCGGTGGATCTGATGCGCCTGCTCGACCGCCACGACGTGATCTACGATTGCTACCGCTCTAACTGGGGGTGGATGACGGCGGCCTTGCAGGTGAAAGCCGCCGACTACGCGACAGACGCACACTACCTCAGGATGATACGCGAGTTCAGGAGGCCGGTGCCGGAGCTCAAGGCCCATCTGCTCGACACTGCGCCGGAAGGGGATGTGCAGAAGGTCATGATGTTCTCGCGGAATTCGGCGGACGGAAAGCAGGTCGCGGAAGCGATACGCGGCGAGGTGGCCGCCTTGTTCCCTGGGCTGAAGATAACGTCCTCCACCTGGAACAATCTCGAGTTCAACATATCGTCGGCAAACAAGGGCAATTCGCTCAGGCGTTTCGCGGAGCACCTTGGCCTTTCCCTCGGGAACTGCATTGCCTTCGGCGACGGGCTCAACGACCTTTCGATGATAGAGGCCGCAGGGATCGGCGTGGCGATGTCCAACGCACACCCCGACGTGCTTGCCGCCGCCGATGTCGTCGCCGCTTCCAACGACGAGGATGGCGTGGCAAAGACGATTAACGAACTTCTCCAGAAAGCCGAGCCGTCGGCCTGACGGTGCATACGGCAGGTCGCGCCGCACCATTCGCCGATATGCTATAATTAGACGCCCAATCACAAGTGATGCCGAAAGGGAAGAGTGGACAGGAACGACATAGATGAGGTCGCAAGGGCAATCGTCGCCCTCAACGTCTGGAAGAAGGCGTCCAAGTACAACTGGGCGTTCGTCTCCGAGCTTTTCGACAAGCCGCTGATAGCGGCGATAAACCCGGCGCCTACAGGCCCCATCCTTGCGAGGCTTCTGCTTTTCAACGGGTTCACCGCCCACAGGGACTTCCTGATATTCCAGCAGAACAGGGACCTGTCGTTCGCGCTTTCCATGATCGATTTCGACCACTACGAGATCATAGGCCTGAAGGATGGGTCTGCCGAGATATACGACTACCGGCCAGGCTATCTGCCGATC
>CAVFWS010000152.1:0-3088 GCA_963626295.1 Clostridium sp. CAG:138 | reverse complement strand
ACCGGGCGCGGCAACGACCAGATGCGCTTCGAGCGCTACGTGAACGTGATGGACCCGAAGTTCGGCGTGTATTCGCCGTGGCGCGACGCCGATCTCCTTAAGAGGTTCCCGGGCCGCACCCAGATGGTCGAGTTCCTCGCCAAGCGCGGCATCACGGCGTTCGTCGGCACGAAGAAGAAGTACTCTACGGACGCGAACCTCGCGGGCCTTTCGCACGAGGCCGAGGACCTTGAGTCGATGGAGACGTCGATGCGCATCGTGAAGCCCACGATGGGCGTGTGGCCCGAAAAGGCCCCCAACAAGGTCGAGAAGGTGACTCTCAAGTTCGAGAAGGGCCGCTGCGTCGCCGTGAACGGAAAGAAGATGACGCCGTATGAGGTAATGCTTGGGCTGAACAAGGTCGGCGGGCGCAACGGCATCGGCATGAAGCACGCGCTCGAGAACCGCATCATCGGCACGAAGAGCCGCGGCGTGTACGAGGCCCCCGGCATGGAAGTCCTGAGCTGGGGTCTCAAGTACATCTACGAGGGCATCATGGACCGGCGTTCGACTCTGCTTTTCCTGCAGCTCTCGAAGCTTGTCGCCGACCAGATCTACGATGGCCGCTGGTTCGATCCCGCAACGCAGGCGGCGCGTTCGGCAATCCAGGTTTGGGCCGACAAGGCGACGGCCGAGGTCACGCTCGGGCTTTACAAGGGGAACATCTTCTTCGAGTCCCTAACCGGTCTCAAGGCATCGATCTACAATGAGGCGGACAGTTCGATGGAGGCCTCCAACGGATTGAACCCGCATTCGTCCCAGGGCTTTGCCGAGATCCAGTCCGTAGAGGCCAAGATGCTCGCCAAGAGCGGGCAGATCCGGCTCTGATCCGATGAGGTACGGCATCCGCAGGCTGGCGGCGTGCGTGGGCGCAGTCGCATTTTGCGCTTCGCTCCACGCCGCCGATGCCGTGGGGCTGTACGACTACCCGCGGCTTCATCTGCGGCACTCGCTTCTTCGCGTGCAGCTGATGAACGCCATGCGTTCCGGCAACATCACCAACATGGAGGCGGTGTGCCGGCAGGGGCTTGAGCTCATGCCCGGCGACGCGACGTGGCAGTTCAACCTCGCATGCGCGCTCGCATACCGCGCAACCCCCGACGCAGCGCTGGATGCGCTGGAGAAGGCCGTAAGGGCCGGATTCCGGAACGCGTCCGCCATCGAGCAGGATGGAGACCTGCAGCGCATATCCTCCTCGCCCCGCTTCAAGGCCATCGTGCGGGAGGCCCGCGATACGGCGGACCTCCCCGCGCCGGGGCGGGCAATCCCGAGGACGGCCCGCCTCACGCAGGGCACCAGGCTCGTCCTCTCGAAGTCGAATCTCGCGTGGGATTTCGATCGGGGGCTGTACGTCGCGAACTTCAAGTTCCTGCGTGGCGCGGTAGAGTCGCCGGAGGCGCGGGCGGCAATCTATGACGGGCCGGCCAAAGAGGCGCTTGCGGCGTGGCTCGCAGACGGGACTGCCGCAGGCAACGGCGGCGACCTCTACGTGAACAGAGACAGGAACCATTCGCGCATAAAGACCAGAGCGTTCCCGCTCCTTTCCGAGCTGTGCTTTGACGCGGAGGCGAAAAGCAAGGGCGTGGACAATGCCATGCCCAACACGCTCTATCCGGGAGCGGCGGTTGTCGGCAACGCCTCTCTCGCGATAGTCTCGTCCAACGACACGTGCTCGCTCGTGCGCATGGCCATGCAGGATCTGGTGTCCATGAGCGCGCTGCGGCAGTGCTACCTCGACAATCAGCTGTGGGTGTTCCCCGCCCACAAGGACTATGTTCCCGAGAAGGGGATCGACCGTTATCAGGGCGCCACGCCATGCGCACTCCAGTCCGTGGGCTCCAGCGGGTCGGACAGGTACTTCGTGCGGGCGGCGCTGGCGGCATCCGCCGCGCTCCGTCCGGAGACGAAGAGGGCCGTCGTGGAGCGCAAGCTCTTCGCCCCGCTCATGCAGTACCTTTTCAGGCGAACGCGCACAGGAGTGGAGTCCGAGGAAGACTACCTTACCGGCAAGGCGCATCCAACCGCGTTTGACCGCGGATCGCTTGATGCCCTCAGGATGGTTGAGCTGGCGCATGGGCTAACCCCAAAGACGATCCCCCCTGCGGTTCTGCCGCTTTCGGCATTTGTCCCGGTGACGTCGCTGGATCTTGAGAAAGAGCTTGATCTACGCTTTGTTCCGTACGGCGAGTACGGCGGCAGGCTGTCGTACGCATGGCGTGTGGTGCATGGCGACCGGGAACGTGTCGCGATCGTCCCCGGCGAGGATGGGGCAGTCCACCTTACGGTGGATTGCAGGAGCCTGACGAACCGCATCGACGTGGCGTGCTTCGCGAAGACCGCAGACAGCGGCTGGGGAGCGCCTTCCTTCGTGAGCATATACCCGCAAAAGGCGGCGGTCGGCGATTGACGGATGGATTTAATGCTGGAGTTATGGTAGAATCCCCACCCAATGAAGATCAACTCTTGGTTTGTGGAAGCTGTAGGTTTGGAGTGCGTGTCGTGATTGCAGAAAAGAAGTGTCTGGCGATAGTTTCGTCCATCTTGATGGCCATTGCCGCGAATTCCGCGCAGACGAACGACTGGGAGAACCTCCGGGTCAACTCCCGCAACCGCCTCCCCGCGCGCACCTACTCGATGCCGCTCGCAGGCGAGGCCGCCGCGCTCACGGACGCGCTGGAGCCGGAGACGCCGTTCAAGAAGAGCCTCAACGGCATCTGGAAGATCTCGTGGGCGGGCAACCCCGACCTGCGCGCCCAGGACTTCTGGAAGGCGGACTTCGACGACTCGGACTGGTTCACGATCGACGTCCCGAGCTGCGTCGAGATGCGCGGCTTCGGCGTGACCGGCTACACGAACGTCCGCTATCCCCACGCCTGGGACCCGAAGCGCGACATCAAGGCCCCGACGATCCGCGACCGCGACACCGACGCGCGCGACTACAACCCCGTCTCGTCCTACCGCACGACGTTCACCGTGCCGGAGAGCTGGCAGGGGCGCGACGTCATCCTGCGCTTCGACGGCGTCTACTCCGCCTACTACGTCTGGGTCA
>CAVFWS010000151.1:0-3182 GCA_963626295.1 Clostridium sp. CAG:138 | reverse complement strand
CAGGCTGTCGTCTCGGCAAGCGCCAGGCCGCTCGCCACCCCCATCAGGAGCAAGGCAACGCCGCGTTTACACAAGGATTGCCATTGAATGATTTTTTTTTCTTCATGGACTTGTCCCTTTCGCTGATTGTCTGAATGCACGATACACCATCTACAACGCACGACAATTTAGCACAAGCCTCGCCCCGCCGCCACCCCTACAACCGTAGGGTTCCCTAAGAAAATGGGATTTATGGTAAAATGCAGAGCATCAATGTTATGAGGCATTTTCTTTTCTCTCTTCTTGCGATGCTATGCGGAATCGCCGTTGCCGCGACCGATCAGACGATCCGCACGGCGGCCGCGCTTGGACAGGCTGTCTTCGGCAGCGGGGACATTGGCCGCGCCTTTGACATCGAAGCCACGGTCACGTGCCTCAAGTTGCCGCGCATCATGTTCAGGGATGAGACCGGATCCATGTATGCCGACGACAAGCGCAATGCCGCCGGTGATGCGATCCTGCGGGCGGGAGACCGGATCAGGCTGTCTGGCGGCATCATCCTGTCCGACAAGCTGAGCATCCCGGCAGCCGATTGCCGGAAGATCGTCCTCCTGTCGCACGGTACGCCCGAGCCTCCGCAGAAGGCAACTTTCGAGGAAGTGGACAGCGGACGGCTCGACTATGGACTCGTCACTGTTCGCGGGGAAATCATCGACTCGATCCGCGACGACATCGACCAGAGGTGGAGACACCTCGTCCTTTCGGACGGCAACGCCCGCATCCTTGTGCCTGTCCACACGGTCTCGACCACGAATGACTTCGGGCTATCAAGCGTAGGGCGACACGTCGAAGTAACCGGGCTTTGCGATCCCGCCATACTGAGCGGACACAAGTTCATCGGGCGCGGCGTAGAACCGATCACACCTGCCGACATCCGTCCGATTCCCATCTCACGGAGCGATCCATTTGAAGTCCCCGACATAGGCAGGCTGAACCGGAAAAACGTCGATGAGTTTCCCAATCCCGGCAGACACCGAATCTCCGGCGCCGTGACCGCCGTATGGAACGGCGAAAGCGGAATGCTGCAATGCGAGCGCGGGCGGATCGTGCGCGTCAATTTCGCCGAGGTGCCACTTCCGCCCGTTGGATCATGCATCGAGGTCTCCGGATTCCCTTTCACGGACAGCTATGCGATCTGCCTTCGCAGGGCCATTTGGCGGAAGCGGGACGATATGCCGCAGACAGGCGAATCCCCGATAGAGACAAGCGTCAAAGACATTCTTACGGCAGTCGGGGAAGAGCGCGAATACAACTGGAAGATGTACGGCCATACCGTCCGTCTGCAGGGTAAGGTCCTCAACCTTCCGGCCGCCAGCGGCAGCAAACGTCAGTTCTACCTCGGCGACGGCGACCGCGCACTCCCCATCGCGGTGGATGCCCTGCCGACGGAATCGCTGAATGGACTCGCAGTCGGCGCCGAGCTGGACGTGACAGGGGTCTGCGTGATCGAGACGGAATCCCGCACGCCAGACATCGTCCTGCCCCGCATCACGAACTGCCTTCTGGTCGTGCGGCGTCCGGAAGACCTGATAGTCCTGCGCACGCCACCATGGTGGACTGCGGGGCGCCTCTTCGCCGTCATCGCCTTGCTCGTTTGCATTCTCTGCGGAATCATGGGCTGGAACATCTCGCTCCAGCGGCTCTCCGAGCGGCGCGGCAGGGAAATCGCCGACATAAGCCTCGCCCGCGCGAGGGCCGACATGAAGACCATTGAGCGCACCCGCCTTGCCGTAGAGCTGCACGATACCATTTCCCAGAACCTCACCGGCGCCGCCCTCGAGATCAAGACCGCCGATATCGTCGCCGACTCCGACCCTTCCGCCCTGCACCGGATCCTGAGGCTTGCCGCCAGTACGCTCGACACCTGCCGGGAAGACCTGCGCAACTGCATCTGGGACCTCAGGAGCCTGACGCTCGACGAAAGCGACGTGAACGAGGCCATCCGCAAGACCATCGCCCCTCATGTCGCCGACGCCAAGCTCGCCATACGCTTCTGCGTCCCGCGCGAGCGGCTGTCGGACAACACGCTGCACACGATCCTGTGCATCGTCCGCGAACTGACCATCAACGCCGTGCGGCACGGGAATGCCTCGGAGATACGGATAGCCGGCAGCGTCGAACGGGAGAGGCTGCTCTTTTCGGTAAGGGACAACGGGGGCGGATTCGACCCCAGGAACATCCCAGGCATGGCCCAGGGGCATTTCGGCCTGCAGGGCATCCGCGACCGGATCAAGACCCTGGAAGGCAAGATGTTCATCTCCAGCAAAATCGGCAAAGGCACAAAAGTCATAATGGCCTTGAACGTGCCAAACATTACGGAGAACCGCCAATGAAGAAGATCCGCATCCTGATCGCGGACGACCACACGATAGTCCGCATCGGCCTCTCGGCCCTGCTCGGTTCCCAGAAGGATCTCGAAGTCGTAGGCGAGGCCGACAACGGCAACGCCGCCGTCCGTGAGTCGCTGCGGCTCAAGCCCGACATCGTAATCATGGATCTGATGATGCCGCAGAAGGACGGCGTGGCGGCGACAGCGGAGATCCGGAAGAGGATCCCATCCGCAAAGGTCGTCGTGCTCACATCCTACGGCACGTCGGACGGCATCGCCCATGCCCTCGCCGCCGGCGCATCCGGCGCCTTGACGAAGACCGCGGACGACGACTCCCTTATCGCCGCCGTCCGCGCAGTCGCCTCCGGCGGGCGGTTCGTCTCGCCGCGCATCGAGAGGATGCTCGAAGAGTCGCCGCCCGTACCCGAACTGACCGAAAGGCAGCGCGACATCCTGCAATCAGTTGCGCGGGGCCTCTCCAATGCCGACATAGCAAAGCAGTTCGGGATCTCCGCCACGGTCGCGCGCGAGCACATCTCGGCCGTCCTCTCAAAGGTAGGCGCGGCCAACCGCACCGAAGCCGTCGCCATAGCCCTCAGGAAGCATCTGCTGGAAATCTGACCGCCGCAGCGAGCGCCAAGAGGGTGCGGCGAAAAGCAAGTCATCCGACCTCTTCTACCTTCGCGGCGACGATGGTGCGCTTCGCCTTCGAGAACGCGAGGCCGATGAGGGTCAAGGTCTTGCCGTTGCCGGCGAACCTGTCCGCGTAGTGGTTCGCCTTGATCTGGCGGATCGCGGAGACGGCCGTCGTGCC
>CAVFWS010000150.1:0-3224 GCA_963626295.1 Clostridium sp. CAG:138 | reverse complement strand
GTCCTACCCCGGCTTCTGGCATGATTTCGAGAGTCTTGAAAGGGTTACGGCATGAGCAGCACATACGGCACAAACTTTCGCATGGCGATCTTCGGGGAGTCCCATGCGGCGGCAATAGGCGTGGAGATCGAGGGCGTTCCGGCCGGAAGCAAGATCGACATGGAGAGGCTGCGGCGGTTTCTGGATCGTCGCGCCCCGGGTCGCAATGCCACGTCCACGCAGCGTCGCGAACCTGATGTCCCGGAGTTCCTTTGCGGAATAAGGGACGGAATCGCGACCGGCGCACCGATTGCGGCCATCATGCGGAATTCCGACACCCGTTCCTCTGACTACGGGAACCTGGCAAACGTGCCGAGGCCCGGGCATGCGGACTATCCGGCGGAGGTGAAGTTCGGCGGCCATCAGGACAAGGCCGGGGGCGGACACTTTTCCGGCCGCCTCACCGCCCCTCTCTGCATTGCCGGAGGCATTGCGCTGCAGCTGCTGGAAAGGCGTGGCGTCACCGTTTCCGCAAAGGCGGTGCGCATTGGCGGCGAGACCGATCCGGCGAAGATGGAGGACGCAATCATCGCCGCGAGGGAAGACGGCGACTCCGTCGGTGGCGTGGTCGAGGCGGAGGTGAGGGGCGTCCCTGCCGGACATGGCGACCCGATGTTCGCCGGCGTCGAGAACCGGATTGCGCAGATTGTGTTTGGGATACCTGCGGTGAAGGGAATCGAGTTCGGCGAAGGGTTTGCCGCCGCAGACCTCCGGGGCAGCGAGAACAACGACCCATACGGGATGGTTGACGGCAAGGTCGCTCCGCTGACGAATCATGCGGGCGGCATTCTTGGGGGCATGACGACCGGTGCGCCGATTGTGTTCCGCGTTGCGTTCAAGCCTACGCCGTCGATAAGCAGGCCGCAGGATTCGGTGGATCTTGCGACGGGCGCGCCGGTCAGGCTTGTGGTCAAGGGACGGCACGATCCGTGCGTGGTCTTGCGCGCCGTGCCGTGCGTGGAGGCCGCCGCCGCAATCGCGGTCTTGGATTGTCTGGATTAGGCATAGGCCATGGAGTGGATATGGAAGACGCTGCGCTTACAGTCGGCATTAGGGGAATGGGGCTCATTGGCGGGTCTTTCGAAAAGGCTTTCCTGAAGGCCGGATATCGCGTCGTGAACCTGAAGGAGGCGTCGCCTGCCGTCGTCCGCTCCTGCGGACTGGTGATAGTGTGCCTGCCTCCGCTCATGGTTGCGCCGTGGATAGCGAGCCATGCGGGGGACTTTGCGGATGGCGCGATAGTGACCGATGCCGCCGGCGTGAAAGGCGTCGTGTGCGAAGCCCTGGAGCAGATCGACAAGGCATCCTCGTGGACGTATGTGGGCGGACATCCAATGGCGGGCAGGGAGCGCAGCGGGTACTCCAACGCGGTGGCGGATCTCTATTGCGGCGCTTCGATGATATTCACGCCGTACGGCTGGACTGACACTTCCGTTGTGGAGCGGCTAAAGGCTCTCTTCGGGGAAATCGGTTTCGCGAGGTTCGTCGTGACAAGCCCTTCGCGGCATGACGAGATGATCGCGTACACGAGCCAGCTCGCGCACGTCGTGTCCTCGGCATACGTCCGCGATTGCCTTTCGCGGTCGCACCTTGGCTTCTCGGCCGGGAGCTTCCAGGACATGACGCGTGTGGCCACCGTCGATCCCGATATCTGGACAGACCTCTTCCTGTCCAACAGGACGGCCTTGGACGGTGTGCTTACGCGCTTCATTGACCGGCTCTACGAATATCGCGATGCGATACGGGATTCGGATGCGGAGTCGTTGAGGCGGTTGCTGGACGATGGCCGCAAGGCAAAGGATCTTTCACATTGAGGAGGAGATGGCCATGTCTTTGAAGTGCGGATTGCTTGGCGAGAGACTGGGGCACAGCAAGTCCCCCGGGATTCACGGCAAGCTGGGCGACTACGAATACCGGCTCTACGAGAAGCGTCCCGATGAAGTGGAGGACTTCATCCTCCATGGCGACTATGATGTGCTGAACGTTACCATCCCGTACAAGAAGGTCGCATTCGGCCTGTGCGGTGAAGTGTCGCCGGTGGCCGCTGAACTCGGCAACGCCAACGTAATTGTCAAGCGGCTTGACGGGACGTTGTTCGGGGACAACACCGACAAGGCGGGATTCGAGCGTCTGGTGAAGATCGTCGGCGCGGATGTGCGCGGCAAGAAGTGCGTGGTGCTTGGGACTGGCGGCGCGGCCATGACTGCGGCGGCGGCGTTGCGCGGTCTTGGCGCAGGGAAGGTGGTGCACATCTCGCGTACAGGCGAGGACAACTACGGGAATCTCGGACGCAATGCCGATGCGGCCGTGCTGGTAAACGCGACGCCAGTCGGGATGTTCCCCAATGTTGACGCGCAACCGGTTCCGCTTTCGGCATTCCCGAAATGCGAGGCGGTGATAGACCTCATCTACAACCCGTCGCCGACGCGCCTTCTTGCCGAGGCCGGGAGGCTTGGCATTGCGAACGTTGGCGGCATGCCGATGCTTGAGGAACAGGCGCGTCTTGCGAGCCGCCACATGAACGCGAACCTATACCTGTATGGTGCGCCGGGGTCAGGGAAGTCGACCTGCGGAAGGGTTCTCGCAGAGCGGAAGGGGATGCCGTTCGTGGATCTTGATGCGGAGATCGAGAAGCGCGCAGGACGAAAGATAAAGGATATATTCTCGATGGACGGTGAGGCGGCATTCCGCAGGATCGAGAGCGATGAGCTTAAGCGCGTGTCGGCTACGCCCGGCCAGGTCGTGGCGCTCGGTGGCGGGGCTCTGCTTGATCCGGCATCGCGTACGGTTGCCGAGGCGACGGGGCGCGTCATATTCATCGAATGCGACGAAGCGGAACTGATTCGCCGTGTGGCGGCATCTTGCGAGCGGCCATTGCTGGCCGGCGATGGTGAAGAGCGCATGAAGGCCCTTCTCCAGTCCCGCCGCGATCATTATGCCTCGTTCGGGGAGCGGTTGAGTTTTGGAACCGACCACTTCCCATTCGCTACACATCTTCCCAGCATTCACGCATAGAGAGCCAACCCCAATCCGGCCGTTTGCGCGGCGGGAGAGGGATATGGTATAATTCAAGCGTTTCTTCGGGCGGGAGGTGCAGTGCCCGAAGCGAACGGCGGCTGAACGGCTGAATGGCCGAATGGATCTTTGACATCGGCGGGTGCGGCACCTCGCGCTCGCCATCGGTC
>CAVFWS010000149.1:0-3257 GCA_963626295.1 Clostridium sp. CAG:138 | reverse complement strand
GCAATCGTAAATCGTAAATCGAAAAATCGCAAATCACAAAGCGATATGCCTGAGTTCCTTGCCGTCGAAATAGCCGAAGCTTCGGGCGCTTCCTCCCTTTGGAAGCGAGATCGAGCCGGGATTGAAGATCGTGAGGCCGCACTCGAGCCGTTTCAGCGCCGGAACGTGCGTATGCCCGTGGGCAAGTATTGAGCAGACGCCTATCGGCGGGATCCTGCATTCGTTCCAGAGATGGCCATGGGTCAGGAAGAATGTCTCGCTGCCGGCATCGAGCAAGGCATAGTCGCCCATGATCGGGAAATCAAGCATCATCTGGTCCACCTCCGCGTCGCAGTTGCCGCGAACAGCCACGATGCTGCCCTTGCGGGCATTGAGCATGGACGCCACCTTCGGCGGGTCGTAGAGGTCCGGCACGCCATTGCGCGGGCCGTGATAGAGGATGTCGCCAAGCAGCACGAGCCTGTCATGCCCAAGCGAGTCCGCCGCCGCAAGCGCCGCCCCGAGCGCCGATGGAACGCCATGTATGTCACTGATGAACGCGATTTTCATGTCGCGCATTATACCAAAATGGTATAATGCGCGACATGAAACATTCCATTCCCTACAATCCACGCCCGCCTTGCGCAAAGCCTCGGCATATATTCGCACTTGAAATGCGGAGAATCCATATGGCGAGTTGTGTGAAGATGTTCGCAGCGGCAACGCTTCTGCTGTTGGCGCTCGGCGTGGGCGCCGTCGAGCCGTTGACCTATGAGGTCGTTGCCGACCGCCCGACGTGCGTATACCGTTGCGGGGAGACGGCTACGTTCACCGTGAAGGTCACGGACACGAACGGCATTCCCGTAAGGTCTGGCAAGGTCAGGGCGACGCTCGATAACTTCGGCCCGCGGCAGATTGCCTCGACCGAATGGGATCTTGCGTCCACGAATGCGTTCACATTCGCCGGACGGCTCGACTCGCCGGGATTCCTCCGCATACGCTTCTCCCCCGAGCCGTTCGGCAAGGGCGCGAAGGTGTGGAGCGTGGCCTATGATCCCGAAAAGATCGTCAAGGGCAGTCCAGCCCCCGTGGACTTTGACGCCTATTGGGCGGGCGAGCGGGCCCGGCTGAGGCGCGAAGTGCCCCTTGATCCGCAGGTCACGCGTGTGCCGGAGCGATGCACGGACGGGTTCGACTTCTTCCGGGTATCGTTTGCCACGTTCGGGCGAAGGGTATATGGCTACCTTAGCGTGCCTACGGACAGGGCCAAGGCCCCGTTCCCGGTTGATTTCCAGGTGAACGCCGCAGGGTTCGGGGACTGGACAAATGACATGAATGGACGCCCCGACGCAATCTGCATGCGGATGAGCGTCTATCCGTTCGAGCCCGATTGGCGTTGGCGCGAGACGGGCCTCAAGCGGAAGTATGACGCATTGAATGATGAGTGCAAGGGGAAATACGGGTACATCTATTCCTGTGCGGGCATCACCGAATCGCGCGAAGCCTATTTCTTCCACCCTGTGTTGCTTGGCATTGACCGGGCGGTGGACTGGCTTGCGGAGTGTCCAGATGTTGACAGGTCGCGATTCAGGTATGAGGGAACGTCTCAGGGCGGAGGCTTCGGGTTCTACCTGACGGGCCTCAACCGAGCCTTCACGAGGGCGGTGTTCTACGTGCCGGCGATCACGGATACGATGGGGTATCTGGAGGGGCGGCAAAGCGGATGGCCGCAGATCGTCGAGAGCAATTCCGGGACGGCCGCAGGCAGGGCGGCGGCAGAGCGCTGGGCCCCCTATTTTGACGCGGCGAACTTCGCGTCGCGCATTGCGTGCCCGGTGCGCGTGGCCGTTGGCTTTTCGGACACGACCTGCCCGCCGTGCGCGGTCTATGCGGCCTACAACGAGATCAGGGCCGGGGACAAGGGGATCGTCCACGGCATCGGCATGACGCATTCGTGCTCCAGCCGGCTCCATGCCGAACTGGATGCATGGATGCGCGATTTCGGACCCAAGAAGCCCTGAACCCCATTGTCGTTGTGGCATTCGGGGCGCCATGGCGGTTGCCCAACGCCCTTCAACTGCCTCTATAGTGACAGAAACGTTTATTTCTGTCACTAACATTTTGATTGCTGCCAAAGGTGTCACTTCGTGTCGGCATCTGGCTGATGAGCTCTTGAAAATGGAATTGCAAAACCTTGCAAGCTCATCCGGCCATCGCGCCTTCCGTCTTCGCAAAGGGAATGAACGGGCATCCCTGCGATGTCCAGTCCGTCCCGGCGTAGAGGACGCCCCCGCAGTCAATCATGTCCGAAAGCCTCATCAGGCGCCTGATGTTGCCCGTCATCGAGTCGTCCGGGGTCCGGGCGCTCTTGATCTCGAAGAGCCGCAGGCGGCGCCGCGTCTCCACCGCCAGGTCGGCCTCGATGCCCGCCTTGTCGCGCATGTAGTAGAGCGCGGGCGCCAGACCCTGGTTGAGGCGGGCCTTCAGGGCCTCCATCACGACCATGTTCTCGAAAAGCCCGCCGCACAGCGGGTCCCGCAGGACCTGCTGGGGCGAATCGATCTGCAGCAGGTGCGTCGCCAGTCCCACGTCCGTGAAATAGACCTTCGGCGACTTCACGAACCGCTTGCCGAAGTTGTTGTGGTAGGGCTGAAGGCGGAAGATGACGAAGCTCGCCTCCAGGACGGACATCCATTCCTTGAGCGTCGTCGCGCTTACGCCCACTTCGCCCGAAAGCCCGTCGAGGCTGACGACCTGTCCGACGCGGCCGGCCAGGAGACGCATGAACAGCTCGAACTGTCCCTGACGGGCCAAGTTGACGAGCTGCCGCACGTCGCGCTCGACATACGTGCGGTAATAGGCCTCGTAGGCGTCCGAGGGATTCTGCCTGCGGTCGTAGATGGCGGGCAGGAAGCCGCGATAGACGTAGTCGTCGCGATCGAGGCAGATGCCCGCCTCGTTCAGTTCCGCGATGGAGAGCGGGTAGAGCGTCAGGATGGCGGTGCGTCCGGCGAGGGATTGCGCGATCCCCTCCTTCAGTTTCGGCTGGTGCGAGCCGGTGAGGACGTATTGGCCGTTCCCGCGCTTCATGTCGACGGCGGCCTGGATTTCGCTCAGCAGCTGGGGAATGCGCTGGATCTCGTCGATGATGGCCGGTGCGGGGAATTGCGCCAAAAATCCTTTCGGGTCTCGTTCCGCGAGATTTCGGACGGCATATTCCTCGAGGTTGGCGTAGGCATGGTCGGGGAACGCCATCTTGGCGAGAGTGGTCTTGCCGC
>CAVFWS010000148.1:0-3353 GCA_963626295.1 Clostridium sp. CAG:138 | reverse complement strand
CGCCTCGGCCCAGACGAAGAAGCCCATTTCGTCGCAGAGATCCAGCACCTGCGGCGCGGGCGGATTGTGCGACATGCGGATCGCGTTCACGCCCATGTCGCGCATGATGGCGAGTTGGCGACGCGCCGCGTCCACGTCAAACGCCATGCCGAGAGGGCCGAGGTCGCTGTGCAGGTCGACGCCGTTCAGCTGCACCCGTTCGCCGTTGAGGAAGAAGCCGCGATCCGCGTCGAAACGAAATTCCCGAAGGCCGATCCGCCGCATGAGCGTATCCGCGAAACCGTCGCCCGCCAGGCGCAGTTCGAGCACGTAGAGCTTCGCGCCGTCCTCCATTCGCCAGAGCTGCGGATTCCGCACCTTCAGTTCAAGCGCGAAGTCGCCGCGCCCGCAGGCATCAATCTCGATCTCGTCGTCCTCGTCATCCGCGACCTGCCCGTCCGGCCCGCGCAGGACGGCCGTGACCTTCGCCTCTGCGTCCACCACGAGGCGGCTCTCGACCGTGCCGGAAACCGTCACCTTCGCCTTGCCGGTTAGCACGTCGTCCGTCTTGATGCGCAGAGCGTCGGTGTCGAAATGCACCTTGTCCGTCGTGACGAGGCGGACGTCGCGGTAGATGCCCGCGCCCGGATACCAGCGCGAGGCGTGGTCGAGCGTATCGACCTTGACCGTCACCGCGTTCGTTCCCGCGAGGAGGTAGGGCGTCGCCTCCGCGACGAAGCCGAGGTAGCCGTAGTCGCCGTGTCCGCAGGGCTGGCCGTTCACGAAGACCGTCGCGCGTGACATCACGCCGTCGAACTCGAGGAAGACGCGGCCCTTCGGCTTCTCCGCGAGGACGAGCGACTTGCGGTACGTCCCCTTGCCCTTCCACGGCAGGCTCCCGACGTTGCCGCCGTGCTTCACGTCAAACGGCCCGGCGATCGCCCAGTCGTGCGGCACGGCGACGGGCGCGAACGCCTCGCCGTCGCGGGCGAACTCCCAGCCCGCGTTGAAGTTCTCGACCGTCCGCGCCGACACGGACGCCACAACGGCCAGTGCCGCCGACAACACCATAAGCTTTCCTCTCGTCATGCTACCGTACCCTCTTGTTTTCTTTTAGAGGCATTATATCACATCACACGCATGGTGTTGCGGCGACCTCATCGAGGTCGCCCTACCAATGCGTTGCGCCAAAGGATGGTCGGTGGGAGTGGCGGTGATTTCCACGGAGGTAGGGCGACAGGTGGTAGGGCGACCTCGATGAGGTCGCCGCCCGCTATCGATGCGGTCATTCTTCGCCCGTTGTACGATCAAACGCGATCGAATACGGCCATTCGCGTGGCGTCGCTACCAATCCTTTTGCAACCGGGTTCTTTACGATGTAATTCCATTTTTCGGTGAAGTGTGCGTTGTCCCGTATCCGCGTGTCGAAATATCCGTGTTGGAATGAGACCTTATGAAATGTTGAAAGGTATCTCTTGAAATCTGAAATCACGTCCGTCAATGTCAACGATGGCGGTATGTGAACGAGCAAGTGAAGATGGTCGGGCATAATGAGAAATAGGTCGAGGAACCATTTTCCCTGTTCCAGCCGATGCCGCGCCGCTTCAAGTATCGAGGGCGCGTGTTCAACCAACACGTTGCCGCCGCGTTCCGCCGCGCAAATCGTCACGAAGAAGCAAGCCGGGTCGGCCTTGAATGGCGGCGTGTGGTTAAGTTGCTTTCGTATCGGTAGCGTGTTCATGTCGCATATTGTATCAAACACCTGGAAATTGGTATGGCGGCGTTGCGGCGACATGGCGGCGACCTCATCGAGGTCGCCCTACCAGTGCGCTGCGCAGGGTTGGCATGTGTGCGTCGATGGCGCATAGCGGCGTTGCGGCGACATGGCGGCGACCTCATCGAGGTCGCCCTACCAGTGCGCTGCGCAGGGTTGGCATGTGTGCGTCGATGGCGCATAGCGGCGTTGCGGCGACATGGCGGCGACCTCATCGAGGTCGCCCTACCAGTGCGCTGCGCAGGGTTGATACGTGCAGGGCGACGGTTCACACGGTGGGGCGACAGGTGGTAGGGCGACCTCGATGAGGTCGCCGTGTCAATGCACGGCATAATGTCGCTATACTCCGCGACTCCGCTACTCTGCGGTGGCGTGATATTTTGTGTGTCTGATTTTGTGATTTCCTGTGTTTCGGGAAATGGTATAATTGGCGGCAAGGAGGCAATATGGATTTTCTTGATGTCGGTTGGTTGTGGCTGTATGTCGGTGCGGGCCTGATGCTCGCAGAGATTCTTACGCCAGGTTTTGTGATGTTCTTCTTCGGACTGTCTGCGGCGACGGTCGGCGCTTTTGTATTGCTTCTGCCGGATCCGTTCAACCCTTCCTTCAAGTGGCAGCTCGCGTTCTTCTCCCTCTTTTCGCTGATATACCTTGTGACGCTGCGCCGCTACGTAAAAAAGGTGTTTCTCGGCGACAACGGGAAGAACCGCACACTTGCGGACGAGTTCGCCGGGCGGATCGGCGATGTCTCCGTGGCAATTGAGCCGGGATTGACCGGGCGCGTCGTCATTGGCGATGCGGAATGGAGCGCGGAGTCCGGCGAGTCGATCCCTGCCGGAACGAAGGTAAGGGTTGTATCCCGCAAGAACCTCACGCTCACGGTGAAGAGGGCGTGATGCGCACTCTCATCGAGAACGGCATTGTCGCGGATGGCACGGGGCGGCAGTGCTTTCGCGGGTTTGTCGTCCTGTCAGGCGACCGGATCGCTGATGTGGCCCAGGGCGCATTCCCCGATGGCGCACGTTCGGGCTTTGACATGGTGGTGAATGCCGAGGGGTGCGTAGTCACGCCCGGATTCATAGATGCGCACAGCCACAGCGACGCATATCTCGTGGTCGAGCCGGATGCGCCGAGCAAACTCAGCCAGGGCGTCACTACCGAGATAAACGGACAATGCGGCGGAAGCATCGCTCCCCGCTATGGCGAGGCGAGGCTTTCGGGCGACTGGGCGAGCATCCTTGGCGAACGCCTCACTTGGCGCTCACTTGCCGAGTACCGCGCCGTGCTGACGTCTGCCCGTCCGTCCATAAACACCGTGCAGTTCATCGGCCACAACACGCTCCGCTCGTCGGTTGTGGGATATTGCGGACGCGCCGCGACGGCAGATGAGCTGGAGCGGATGAAACGGCTTCTCGCGCAGTCGCTTGACGAAGGCGGATGGGGCCTTACTACGGGCTTGATTTATCAGCCAGGAAAATATTCCACGCCAGATGAGGTCGTTTCCCTTGCGAAGGTTGCCGCCGCGAAAGGCGGCATGTACGCGACGCACATGCGCAGTGAGGGCGACAGGATAATCGAAGCGATCGACGAGGTGCTGGAT
>CAVFWS010000147.1:0-3399 GCA_963626295.1 Clostridium sp. CAG:138 | reverse complement strand
TCAAGCCGGATGCGCTTGAAGTCCTTGACGCCGTAGGGTATCTGCTCGGATCTCATAGCGAACATTATACCATATTCCGAACGGCCGTTGCCGCCGCCTTCTTTCTCCGCGATCTTCCGATCTCCACGGCAACCCCTTCCCGACGTTCCTGTTTTTAGCCGTTGTAGAGATTTGAGCCGTGGAGAACGTGTAGAACATAGAGGTCGCTTCGCGCAACCTCCCAACCCACTTCTCCCTGTTCTCCACGTTCTCCATGGCCATTCACCCTTCCCTATCTCTCTCCACTTCTCCACCTCTACACGGCTAAACAACCTCTCCACGTTCTCCCGGCCTCCACGTCAGCCATCTCGACGCCGCCGCGACTTCACCCACAGGTTCACGAGCCTCAGCGCGACGCGGCAAAGAAAGAGACTCCGCGTCCATCGCCAAACGAGGACAAGTCGTCGCGAATAGCAGCCCGCTGCCGGGGTCCCCTCGCGCTCCAAGGCTTGAATCGGACCGTCATCAGCTGGTGTGCTGCGCTGATCAAGCACGGATTCCCTGTCCCGGATTTGTCGGGGCGGCGCATCCGTTCCTACTCGCTGACAGAGTTGGCGAGATTGCAAGAAGGTACACTCGAGCCAACAGGCTCGCCGGGGACGCCCGATCCATCAGAACTCGAAGAGGCAACTTGGCGCATCCTGCTCAAGCAGATCAAGGGATACATCGCCCCGGCCAAGCTCCGCAAGCGCATCCGAGAACGCGCGCCGCACCAACGGACCGGAATTGCACTCCATCGATATGTGCCCCAGAAGCAGATGCCTGAGGCATGGCGGATTCGTCTCAAGCAGAAGCGCGGCGGCATCCTCGTTCGCAAGATGGCCATTTCGGCCGCGAATCCTCTGCTTCAGCGAAATCGGCCGCGCACTCTGCTCAAGGAGCACCGGGTCATGGTTCGCCTCAAGCACCGCACACGTCGCATGTGCAAACATCTCCCTTGCGTTCGCCGTGACGAAGCCCATGTCCGTGCCGACAAACAGGGTCTTGCCGTCCGATTCGATGAAGTACCCCACCGGATCTGCGGCATCGTGCGGGATCGAGAACGCGGTCACCGACAGATCCCCTATCCCGAACGGCTCGCCATTCTCGAAAACCGTCCATCCATCGTCCACGCCGCACCTCTTCGCTATCGCATCTGCGGTGTCGCCATTCGCGAAGAGCGGCACGGACGGATGCCTGGCATGGAATGTGGCAACTCCACTGCAGTGGTCGGAATGGTCATGCGTGAACAGGACGGCAGACACATCACCGGCCTTCAATCCGCAAGCCGACATGCGCCGCGTCAGTTCCCTGTACGACAGGCCAAGGTCTACGAGTACCAGCGTGCCGCCAGAGCGAACCGCCAGCGAATTGCCCCTTGACCCGCTCCCGAAAACGCGAAGCCTCACCCTAAAGCCCTGCCGCCTTATTCGTGTATCCGGGCGTTTGCCGCCGCGACCTTATCCGCGAGCTCCGCCTTGTGGGCCCTAAACCGATCGCGGAGTTCCGCATCCGCCGTGCCAAGAATCTGCACTGCCAAGAGCGCGGCGTTCACAGGCCCGGCGCTGCCGCACGCGACACACGCCACCGGTACGCCAGACGGCATCTGCACGGTCGCGTAAAGCGCATCAAGCCCGTTCAGCGCACCACCTGCGACGGGAATGCCTATGACGGGCAACACAGTGCCGGCAGCCAGTATCCCGCCGAGATGGGCAGCACCACCTGCCGCCGCAATGATTGCCTTGAGGCCGCGAGTCTCGGCGCTTTTCGAATACTCAAGCGCAACATCTGGGGTGCGGTGCGCACTTATGACTCGGGTCTCGTACCCAACCCCGAAGCGGTCGAGCGTATCGCACGCCTTCTTCACCAAGGGCCAGTCCGAGTCACTGCCCATCACAATTCCAACCAACGGCTTATCCGAATCCATATTTTCCTCCATTTCGATCAAGGCGGGCAATTCGCGTCACGAGCGTTCAAACGCCCTGTGCGCAATGTCTTTCCTGAAGAAAGCACTATCGAACGATATCTTTCCGACCGCCCTGTATGCGGTGTCAACCGCCTCACGCAGGGTTGCGCCCATGCCGGTAACGGAGAGTACGCGTCCGCCATCCGTGAGCGTGTCGCCGCCGACCGCCTTAGTTCCGCAATGGAACACCATGGCCCCCGGCACGGCTGAAGCATCTTCCAATCCGGCGATTGGCTTGCCCTTGGCGTAGTCCCCAGGATATCCGCCTGAGGCAATCACCACGGTCGCCGCCGATCCCGGCTTGACCACGACATCCCCGTCCTGTAGGCGTCCTGTCGCCACATGCATCAGCGTGACGGCGAAATTTCCCGCGAGCCGAGGCAAGACGACTTCCGTCTCGGGATCGCCAAAGCGGGCATTGAACTCCACCACGTTCACCCTGGAGCCGCTAAGGGCAACCTTGCCGCCCTCCGGCGTCACCATCAGCCCTGCATACAGCACGCCCCGGTACGTGATGCCCCGCTTCTTCAATTCACGCACCACAGGCATGATAATCCGCTCCTTGATTTCGGGAAGCATGCCGGCAGTCACCACGGGGGCCGGGCTATACGCCCCCATGCCGCCAGTGTTGGGTCCCCTGTCGCCATCGAAAACACGCTTGTGGTCCTGCGAACTCGGCAGCAGAACCGCGTTCTCGCCGTCCACAAGGGCGAGTATCGAGCACTCCTCCCCGTCAAGGAACTCCTCGACCAGCACCTCCGCGCCGGCGGCGCCGAACCTGTTGCCCACGAGCATATCGTCTATCGCCGCTTCGGCCTGCTCCAGCGACTCGGCGACGACGACGCCCTTGCCGGCCGCAAGCCCGTCAGCCTTGATCACAACCGGCAGACCATAGGAAGGAAGGGCCGCCTTCGCCGAAGCCGCATCGGAAAACGCCTGCGCCCGGCCGGTAGGCACGCCCGCCGACTGCATAACCTCTTTCGCGAAGCGCTTGGAGCCCTCCATCATGGCGCCCGCAGACACCGGACCGAAAGCAACGACTCCGATCGCCTCCAGCGCATCCACAAGGCCCGCACACAGAGGTGCCTCCGGACCGACCACGACCAGATCGGGACGGTTATCCCTGCACCAACCGACGATTGCCGGGACATCCGTAGCCTTCAGCGGAAGGCACTGCGCGATCTCGGCCATGCCGGCGTTTCCCGGCGCACACCATAGCTCATGCCTCTCGGCATCCTGCGACAAGCGCCACGCTATCGCATGCTCACGTCCACCATTTCCTACAACAAGAATTCTCATGACCCGAATTATACCACATCCCGTCGGTAAGAAGCAGAGCTTGTTTCGATCCATGACCTGAATGAAGGGCTCGTCGTTTGCTTTTTCAAATGAAGGTTCAGATCGCCTTCAGCGCA
>CAVFWS010000146.1:0-3443 GCA_963626295.1 Clostridium sp. CAG:138 | reverse complement strand
GCCTACTACAGGGTCTGCGCCGACCTCATTCGCGACGTCTGCGAGATATTCGGACGCCCGAGGCTCTTCCACATCGGCATGGACGAGGAGCGGATGTCCGCCCAGAAGAAGGATCGGCTTGCCGTGTCGCGGCAGGGCGAGCTCTGGTGGCACGATTTCCTCTTCTACGTGAAGGAGGTCGAAAGGAACGGGTCCAAGGCCTGGTGCTGGAGCGACGTCAACTGGGTGTCCCACAAGGAGTTCCTTGAGCATATGCCCAAGCGCGTGATGCAGTCCAACTGGCACTACTTCTTCATGCAGAACATGGTCCGCAACGAAGATGAGATACAGAAGCGCGACTGGCCCGAGAATTGGGCCGGCCCGCTGGGGTTCCTCGAGCTTGACGAGGCCGGGTACGACGACATACTGTGCGCGAGCAACTACATGCAGCCGAGAAACCTCGAGGTGCTGGTGCGCTTCGCGAAGACGCACCTGGACCGCGCCCACGTGAAGGGCTTCCTCATGGCGCCTTGGGCGCGTTCCTACGGAGAGGGGAACCGCAAGAAGCTGCTGGAGGCCTGCGATCTCGTCGAGAAGGCAATCAGGATATGGAACGGTGATCGGCACCAGCTTGTCATATACGGTGCGACGCCTGCGGGGATCGCTGCGGCGGTAGAGGCCCGGAGGCACGGCATGGAGCCGATATTGCTTGAGCCGTCGCCAAAGATAGGGGGACTCACCACTGGCGGGCTGGGGCAGACGGACATCGGGAACAAGGCCGCGTTCGGAGGGCTTGCCAGAAGGTTCTACCAGGACATCAAGGCCTATTACGAGAAGGATTCGTCCTGGAAATGGCAGAAGAGGCCGGAGTACCGTCCGAGGGGCAAGACCTGCTGGGAAAGCGGCGAGGACTCCATGTGGACGTTTGAGCCGTCCGCCGCCGAGGCCGTGCTCGATTTCTGGATGAGGGACTGGAGGATATCCGTCAGGACGAATGCCCGGCTCGACCGCTCGAATGGAGGCGTCGTCAGGAAGGACGGCAAGATAGAGTCCATTCGCCTTGAGGACGGCACCACATACAATGCCGACTATTTCATGGATTGCACGTATGAGGGCGACCTCATGGCGGCGGCCGGCGTCTCGTACACGGTAGGCCGCGAGGGCAACGACGTCTACGGCGAGACCATAAACGGCATCCAGCGCCGCCTCATGAAGAACCACCAGATCGCGGATGGGGTGAGCGCATACGTGAGGCCGAACGATCCGTCCTCGGGGCTGCTGCCGGGCGTGGCGGAGGATTGCCCGGAGCCGGATGGCACCGGCGACCGCCGCGTCCAGGCCTACTGCTACCGGATGTGCCTTACGGACGTTCCGGAGAACCGCATCCCGTTCAAGAAACCCGTCGGCTACCGCGAACTCGACTACGAGCTGCTTCTGCGCAATCTCGAGAAGGATTCGCTGACGCCAACGCGCGTCGCGAAGAACGGCGAACCCTGGCTCCATTCGCCGATGCCTAACCGGAAGTCGGATACGAACAACCGCTGCGGCTTCTCCACGGATTTCATAGGCGGCAACTGGAGCTATCCGGAAGCCTCCTATGCGGAGCGCGCGAAGATAGAGGAAGCGCACCTCAGGTATCAGCAGGGGCTGATGTGGACGCTCGCGAACAATCCGCGAGTGCCGGAGAAGATCCGCAACGAGGTCTCGCGCTGGGGCACGTGCAAGGACGAGTTCGTAGGCGAGCGCGGCGACGGGTGGCAGCATCAGCTTTATGTGCGCGAGGCGCGCAGGATGGTCGGGGAATACGTGATGACGGAGCACAATTGCCGGGGAGAGGTCGTGGCACCGCGTCCGATAGCCATGGGAGCGTACGGCATGGATTCGCACAACGTCCGCCGATACGTGGATGCAGACGGCTTCGTGAAGAACGAGGGGAACATAGAGGACTATTCCGCGAATCCGCCTGGAAAGCCGTTCAAACCATTCAAGCCGTACCCGATCGACTACGGCGCGATCGTCCCGAAGCGAGGCGAATGCGCCAACCTGTTTGTCCCGGTGTGCCTCTCGTCCTCACATATGGCATTTGGGTCCATCCGCATGGAGCCTGCGTTCTTTGCGCTTGGGCACGCCGCCGGGGCCGCCGTCGCGCAACTGTACTGGAATGGATGCCGCGCCGTACAGGATATCGACTACGATGCCTTGCGCAATGCGCTTCTCAGCCGCAAGCAGGTGCTGTCCCTGCAGTGATGCGATGCGGGGAGGGGCGAATGCGCACCAAGGAATCTGCCCAAAGGATTGCCGCCGCATTTGTGGCATTATACCCGCACGAAAGGCAGAAACACACAAGGCAAAGCATGCGCCACCGGGCTGATTGGGGACCCTTCGGGGAAGAGCGCGGAGCGCAACATGCTCACGGTGGAGAAGGTCGAGGAGAACAAGAGGGGGATACGGGAGAACCTTTCGCGCATACTTGACTTCGACGGCCCGAATGCGGCGGTGATGGTGGACAACTACGAATGGTATTCGGGGCTTTCGGCCTTGCGATCATTTTGCCCTTGCGCGGGGAAGAGACTTTTGATACCATGGGGGCATCGAAAAGAAAAGGTATGTCCCTTGGACTTCCTTTGTCGCGCGAATTCTCAACCCTCACCTCTCAACACCCAACCCCAAGAAAGGAAACGACCGATGAAAACGAAATATCTGCTCGTCGCGCTTGGCGCGGCGATGGCCTCGCCGCTGATCGCCGCCGGAGAGTCCTGCATCACGAAGGTCGGCGAGACCGAGGTCTCTACGCCTGAAGAGGTCGCGGGCCGGCTCGAAATCGTCGCGACGGCCAACGCGGCATCGGCGGCATCCGCGAGCGCGACGCTCGAAGGCGGCGTGTCCGTCGCGGGGCCGTCCGCGAACGCGCCCCTCGAGGGCGGCATCGCCGTCTGGGACGAGTCGGGCATCACGGACTGCGACTTCACGCCCGCCGGCGCCGTCTACATCATCCGATAATCACAAACCCCTTCGTTAGGGTAACGCGGGATGCGTGACCCTGCCGCATTCGCAAACCGATCTCAAGCCAAAACCCATCCACACGAAAGTGATACGAACATGAAAACGACAATCCTTACGCTCTCGTTCGTCGCATGTGCGGCGGCTTCACTGGCGAATGCCGACGGCCTCGTGCCGTCCGTCTCGAACGTCACGATGGCGCAGGCGGCGCACAGCCGGACCGTCACGGTCACCTACACGCTCGCCGACGCGGCGGCGGTCGTCACGCTCGACATCCAAAAACGAACGCGACGGACAGCGCGGACGGCGACTGGGTGTCGCTCGGCGGCGCGAACGTCTGCAACGCGACGGGCGACGTGTGGAAGAAGGTCGAGACCGGCGACCGCACGGTCAAGTGGCGGGCGGACAGGTCGTGGCGCGGCTTCAAGCTCAGCAACGCGCGCGCCGTCGTCACGGCGTGGAGC
>CAVFWS010000145.1:0-3597 GCA_963626295.1 Clostridium sp. CAG:138 | reverse complement strand
AGCAACGGACTGAAAATCCGTGTGTCAGCGGTTCGATCCCGCTCCTGGCCACCACCTTTCCACGTGGCAGATTCGGCGGCAATGCGTTGCATGAATACCTTGTTGCGGTTGGTTTTTGTCGTTTATGACGGTTAGGGTCATCTTCTCGCTTCGCCTTTCGGATTGTACTTGCGTATGCTTCCATATGCCAAGGGAACGCAATTGAAGGGGGACAAAAGGGGGACAGTATGGGGGTTGGGTACGAAAAGGGCGGGGCAACCTTTTCTCTGGAGAGAAGATTGCCCCGCCGGATGTTAGATCGGAGAACACGACTTCTTGTCTAACACGAATGGATAATAGCACATACACCCTTGTGCAACAATAGCCGCTTCCGTCAACCTTCGGCCACCAGTCTGCGCATGAGGGCGTCATTCTCCCTCAGCCTTTCGTCGTTGGGGGCGAGGGACATCGCAATGGCGTTCATCTCGATGGCCTTCTGCCTGTCCCCCGTATACCACAGGCCTATGGAGTAGAGGTCGTATGGTCTCGCCCCCCATGCCTCCGCCTTGGTGAGGTAGGACATCTTGCGCTCCCTGACGTTGAGGCATACCTCTGCGGCCCTCGCGAGGAGCTGCCAGTCCCCCATCCTGCACGCGAGTTCCGAAAGGTCAAGCGCGGCTTCCCTCTGGTCGGGTGCTTCGGCGACGGCCCTCCAGAGCCATCTCTCCGCCTCCTGCGGCTTGCCGAGCCTGTCCATGCAGTGCGCGATGTAGCGCATGGAGGCGGCGCGTTCCGGCCTCCATCTTGCGGAAGGGAGCGCGAGATGCCGCGTAAGCGTCCTGATGCAGTCGTTCCAGCGCCCGTAGAACATGTATTCGCGGCCGAGGTAGTGCATGTTGCGGTCGTCGTCGGGGGATTCCCTTACGCTCATCTCCAGGAGTCCGAGGTACTGTGCGCGGCTTTTCGTCGGGTCGGCGTGATGTTCCAGCCGCATCCCCTCGACAAATACCATCTCCTTCCTCCCGTCCCTGTACGAAAGCGTCTCATGCACGGGATGCTCCCATTGCGCGACATTGGGCAAGTGGACCTTTTCGTATAGGAACTTCAGTCCGTCGCTTCCGTCCGGCTGGAAGTCCCAAACGTATTCGTACTGGGCGGTGGTGGGGTGTCGGCCCTCTCCGACCGCCGCCGTCCATGCCCTTTCCAGCCTCTCGCGCCATCCCGGAAGGAGGATTTCGTCAAGATCGGTGCATACAAGGAGGTCGGCATCCGCCGAGGCGAGCTTCATGCTTTCGTTTCGTGCCACGTCGAAGCGCCACGGCCTGATCTCCCGCGTTTCCACCCTTGCGCCGAGAGAGCGCAGCTTCTCCACGGTGCCGTCGGTGGAGCCGGTGTCCAGTACGACGATCTCGTCCGCCTCCCTCATCGAGGCGAACCACCGCTCGCAGAACCTGATTTCGTTCTTGGCGATGGCGTATACGGATATCTTCATGGCGATTCCCTTCTCCTTGCGGTCAGGCTTTGGCGGCTGCCGTGCAGTAGCCGTAGCCCTCCGGCACCTGATATAGCGAGTAGTCGATGCCCTGCGGCCTGTAGCCCAAGTGGTGGCTGTTCCTTCCGGCATACCGCTTCGCGAGCGCATCGTCAAACAGGACCTGCACGGCAAGGTTGCGGTCGATGACGGCGCGTTTCACCCCTATGGCCCCGAATATCCCGTCGACCGGGCGCGGGCCATTCCGCTCAAGGC
Organism: Clostridium sp. CAG:138; assembly: GCA_963626295.1. Classification (GTDB taxonomy): domain Bacteria; phylum Verrucomicrobiota; class Kiritimatiellia; order RFP12; family UBA1067; genus UBA1731. Next base: position 1,871 of record CAVFWS010000145.1, on the reverse strand, counting down.
TATCGAGCATCCCGCGCATTGCGATCCTGTCCGCCGCGAAGCACGCCCCCGAAGGGAGGAATGTGTCGCCCCCGTCGAAGAAGGGCGCATTCCCGATCCTGCGTTCCCGCACCATCTGCGCATAGGAGTCGGCATTCATGTTCCAGTCCACGAACTTGTCGAACTGGATGAGGTTCCAGTCCCATGGCGCGGAGCGCAACGCCTCGGCAATGGAGGGGAGGCTCTTCAGGAATCGCACATCGTCCTCAAGGAGCAGGATGCGCCTGTGGCCGAGGCCCAGCGCCTCCCGCAGGATACGCGCCGTCGCGAGTCCGAGATTGACGAATCCCCGGTTGGTCTCGCTTTCGGCGCACAGGAGCGGGGCGTTTGCCACGATGTGCCGCTCCCACGGGTCGGGTGATGTGTAGGCGAATGATAAGATGCCGCTGTCGCGTATGCCCACCCTTGCGAGTTCCCGTTCCATGGCCATTCTCCTTGCGGCGTTGGGCAGGAAGCTGAAGCAATAGATGCGGTCGAAATAGTCCGTCCATTTCAGCGGTTCGGCAATCATGTCTGTGTTCTCCCTTTGGGCTTTCCTCCGCATCACACCAGGCCTGTCAACTCTTGGGACACCCCCCCCCCCCCATGAAAAATATGTCTGCGGCCTGTCCGATCGCCTTATAAGACAAGGCCTCCGCACCTGAAGCGGTACGGAGGCCTTGCGCATAGGCTATTTCAAGCCCTGCCGCATCCGTCAGACGCCGGTAGCCCCGCCGCTGGCGGGCGTCGTCGCGGCCGAGACGAGGCGGACGATCTTCGTCGGCTGCACGAGCTTCGCGCCGAACAGGCACTCGACGGTCGCAACGCTCTGGCCGGTCGCCCAGTCGCCGCCACGGCGCATCTGGAGGACGAGTCCGCTCTTGTCGTCCGTCATCGTGCCGATCTCGTCATAGAGCTTCGGGTTGAGGACTTCCAGGGTGCGGCTTGCGATTGCGATGGAGGACGCGGGGATGAGCGCGCCGATGAGCTTTTCGTCCGTCGATGCGGAAAGAGATCCGAGTTCCATGACGGCCTTGTAGCCGTAGAGGTTCGGGATCATGCCGTCGCGGATGGCCTCCGTGCCGCCGTACATGTTCGCGTCAAGCAGCGAGAGGAGCTCCGCGAACTTGACGGGCGTGAGGGCGAGGATCGTCTCGCGGGTCGGGATTCCAGCATCGTAGCATGCGGAGCGGAGGGCGGCGACGGACTTCTTGGAGAGGTCGCCGGAAAGCACCTTCTCGTTTGCCGACGAGAACGAGCATCCGGTGCCGGTCTCGAACTCCTCGCCGTTCTCGTCCGTGAACTCGGTCTTGTCGTCGCCGGAGACGGGGATGTTCGTCCGTGTGATGAGTCCGCAGACGGCCTTCTCGATCGCACCGGCGATGGCGTTGGCGGAGGCCTGTCCCGAAACCTGCCAGAAGTTCGTCCCGTTGACGAGGTTGAAGTCAGCCTCGGTGAAGCCAAACGAATGCTTCGGGCGATGGTTGAACTTCATCGGCGTGTAGCGCATCGTCCCGTTCGGGTGGCTGTAGTTGTTGCTGGAGGGGTCGAACTCGTCCGCCGCACCCTCGTGCGCGACGGGGATGAGGAGGGAGGATCCCTTCTGTGCCGCGTCTGCGGTGAAGTTCGTGGAGAACATGGACACCTTGGCAAGGTCCTTGCGCAGGCCCATGAGGATCTGGTTCGCGGCAAATCTCATGCCGGGAGTCTGAAGAGAAGAAGACATATCTGTTCTTTCCTTTCCTTAAGTCCATTTTGCGCTCTGGCCGATATACATGGACTATTCGGTCAAGGACGCAAGGTCCCATGCAATGCTCTGGCCGATATTCTCGTGGAAGGATGCGCCACGCCAG
>CAVFWS010000144.1:0-3699 GCA_963626295.1 Clostridium sp. CAG:138 | reverse complement strand
TGGTGTATCGTGTTCTCGATCACGCGCCGGCCGGCGAAGCCTATGAGCGCACCCGGCTCCGTCACGTTTATGTCGCCGAGCATCGCGTACGATGCGGAGACCCCGCCCGTCGTGGGATCGGTGAGTACGGAGATGTACGGAAGCCCCGCATCCTTCAGCCGGCCGATCGCGGCGGAAGTCTTGGCCATCTGCATGAGGGAAAGGATTCCCTCGTGCATTCGCGCGCCGCCGGAAGCGGAGCAGAGCACGAGCGGGCGACGCTCCCTGATCGCCTGCTCGGCGGCGCGGCAGATGCGTTCGCCCGTGCCTGTGCCGAGAGAGCCGCCCATGAAGGCGAAGTCCATCACGCCAAGCATCACGGGCACGCCGCCCATGGCGGCAGTCCCCACAACCACCGACTCCGTCTCGCCGGTCTTTGCGATGGTCGCCTCAACCTTGTCCCTGTACGAGCCGGAGGCATCGTGGAACTTCAGGTGGTCCGAATACGACACGTCGCGGAACAGTTCGCTGAAGGAACCCTCGTCGGCAAGAAGCGCGATGCGGGCGCGGGCCTTCATCCTCCCGTGGTACCCGCATTCCGGGCATATGCCATCCCACTCCTTCTTGGCGAAATACTTCCTGCAGCGCGGACATACCGTCCAAAGCTCCTTGGTCTGGGGAATCGAGGCCCCTTCCGCCTTCTTTTCAAACCACGCCATCTGAAATGTCTCCTTTTGGCGGATGATTATACCACAATGGCGCCGTCGAAGGAACATGCGCCACGCAAGATCATGCCTTCACTTCCCAGCCCGGCTCGTACTGCCTTGTCCAGAACTTCGCCGCCGCGCATCCCGGATCCCTGAGCCTGCCGGTGGCAGGGTCGATATCCACGGCCTCGCCGGTCTGCATGGAGACGTTGCCGAGTTCCGTGAGGAGGTTGGACTTGAGGGAGGAGTCGATCGGCTGGGCCGTGTCGAGGCTCTTCTCCCGCACACACTTCACGAAGCGCGCGACGTGCGCCCGGTCGCACCCGCGGATCGGGTCCGAAAGGCGCGTCTCGCCCATCTGTGCGGCGGGATCCGCCTCGTTCGCCGCCCACTCCCTGATGGCCTTCTTGCCGAGACGGTCGTACACGGCGGATTCGCCGAGCGGACCGAAGAACACCATACCGTCGTCGCAGTAGACGAGGCATCCCGTCCACTTGCCCATGAACGGGAAAGCCCCGGCGTGGGAGCATCCCTCCCACGTGAGGAACTTCCGCTCCGGGAACTGCACCGTGAGCATGTGCGTGTCGTCCCAGTTCCAGTCCTCGCCCTCGCAGAAGAGGTGCCCGCCGCCGGCGTATACGCGCTCCGGCCATTCCGCCCCAAGGGCCCAGCGGGCGATGTCGACGAAATGCAGGCCGTTGTTCGGGAGGTCCCCGGTGCCGTAGCCCTTGAAGAAGCGCCAGTTGTAGTGGACGATGTTCGAGCGGTACCCGGTGCGCGGGGCGCAGCACTGCCACAGGTCCCAGTCGAGCCACTTCGGGACTGGGGCGGGCTTCACGCCGCGTATCGCGGGACGGTCAGAAAGGCACCAGGCCTTGGCCCAGTGCGGCTTGCCGTACTTCCCGGAGCGGATTGCCGCAACGGCCTGCTGCGTAGCGTAGGAGCTGCGCCTCTGCGTGCCGAGCTGGAACACCATGCCGGTCCTGCGCTGGACCTCGGCCAGCACCTCCGCCTCGCCCGCCGTGACGCCGATGGGCTTCTCGAGGTACAGGGCCTTGCCGGCCTTCATCGCCGCGCACCCGATGTACACGTGGCTGTGGTCCGGCGTAGCCACCACCACGCCGTCGATGCCCGGATCGGCGAGCACCTCCCGGAAATCCTTCACCTTGCGCGGCGCCTTGCCCGTGATCTGCCGCACTGTCTCGGCGGCGAGATCCATTGCCGTGGAGTCCACGTCGCACACCACGGACACCTCGCAGTCCGGCAGCTCCGCGAAGCGGCTCATTATCTGGAAGCCGCGCCCGCGGGCGCCCTTGGGGTCCACGACGAATCCCTGCCCGTGGTCTGCGGTGCGCGCGCATCCGATGACGGCAAGCGACACCTTGCCGGAAGGGGCCCCGAATATCGTGTTCGATGACGCGATGGCGAACGCGCCGGCGCCGGTCGTCTTTATGAAGTCTCTGCGGTTCATTTGTGTCTCGTCTCCTGTATTGTGAAGTTTCCATCCGCTTCCGTCGCCGCAAGGCCACAGAAACCCTATTGCGAATCATTATACCACAAAACGCCGGGGCAAGATGCTAAATGCAGCGACGACGAGGGCTTATCTACACTTCTTGCCTACACGGCTATTTTCCACGGCGACGGGCGTTTCCCAAAGACGGGGACGGCTACTCCACCGTCGCCGCCGGGCGAAACACGTTCTTCGCCCTGGGCCTCAGCGGCATCTGCGCCCTCGCCCTCAACTCGGCCATCGTCTGAAGCCCGAGCGCCTTCATGACGTCCGCCTCGGACATCATCGGCCGCAGCTCGCTGAAGCGCGAGATCGGGCAAAGCGAGCCGGAGTTGTTGCGGTAGATGCAGCGGGAAAGATGCGGCTGGAGGACGCGCTCGGACACGCCGAAGCCATACCTGTACACCCGCTCCATCACGCGGAAGCGCTCACGGAAGCGATCCTCGTTGGGGAATGCGACGCCGGGCGTGACGAAAAGCGCGTAGTCGCCCTTCCCTACCGTTCCGCGCAGGACGCACACCCGCCACGTCTTCGCCCCGGGCGCCTCGACCGTCGCCATGGCGTACCGTTCGCCGGCCTTCGGGACGTCCTCGACGGCCGTCACCTTCACGACGCACGCAAGCGGCACGATCGGCGCCTGCTCGCCCTCGCACTTGCGCAGCTTGTCGAGATAGGCGATCGCCGCATCGTCCTCCGCCGTCCTCTCCGGCCTCACCGGCCATATCTTCAGCTCGCGGTAGGAATCTATGACGCGATTCGCGCCCGCCTCCTCCAGCGCCTCGCGCGGATTCGTGAACGTGACCGCGACGACGCTCATCCCCGCCGCCCGCGCCGCGCCTATCCCGTTCACTGCATCCTCGTAGACGCGGCAGAGGGACGGCTCTACGCCCATCAGCTCCGCCGCCTTGAGGAAGCACTCCGGGTCGGGCTTCGAGCGCGTGTACATGGAGCCGTCCACGATCACGGGGAAGTCGCCGCGGAGGCCGAGCGAATCGAGGATGAAATCGACGTTCGCCCTCGGGCCTCCGGTCGCCAGCGCGCACGGGATCTTCCGGGCGTGCGCATAGTCGAGCCATTCGCGCAGCCCGTCCGGGAGCTTCGGCTTGTAGATCTTCCGGTAGATCGCCTCCTTCTCCTCGCACAGCCGCGCCACCTCGTCCGACGGCAGTACCCTGCCGAATATCTTCTCGATGTAGAACGACCCCTGTGCGCCCATCCAGTCGAGGATCTGCTTCTTCGTCAGCGCGTTGCCGTGCGCCTTCGAGAACCTCCGCCAGGCCGTGACGTGATAGGCGCAGTTGTCAACAAGCGTCCCGTCCATGTCGAAGATGTAGGCTTTTATCGGACTGTTATTCATCGACCCTCACTCTCCCAGTGATGGCGCGACTTCCTCTACCTTCGAGGCGACGATGGTGCGCTTCGCCTTCGAGAACGCAAGGCCGATCAAAGTCAAGGTCTTGCCGTTTCCGTGGAACTTGTCGGCGTAATGGTTCGCCTTGATCT
>CAVFWS010000143.1:0-3709 GCA_963626295.1 Clostridium sp. CAG:138 | reverse complement strand
CCGCGTGGTGCGCGATGGCGGGGTTCGTCGCGATCGTGTTCGTGAACAACGCCTACCTCTTCTGGGCCCCGAAGTTCATGGCGATGAAGTTCGGCACGTCCGTCGGCGCGGCGGGCACGCAGACGATGCTGTGGCACCATCTCTTTGCGTTTGTGGCGATCATCGCCGGAGGCGTCCTTACGGATCGGTTCGTGAAGAGGATGCCGCGCTTCCGGCTCGGGTTCCAGATCCTCGCGCTCCTCTGCGGCGCACCGTGCCTCGCGCTGATCGGGGTCTCCGGCACGGCGGCGACGATGGTAGCGCTGACGGCGGCGTATGGCGTCTTCCGGGGCTTCTTCGAGGTCAACACGCACGCCTCGCTTTTCGACGTCATCCCGCCGCAGTACCGCTCGACGTCAGTCGGCATATTCACGGTGTTCGCCTTTTTCGTCGGAGGCCTTTCCGGCGTTCTGATGGGTGCGCTTTCCCAGAGATACGGCGTCAGGGGATTTGAGATCGGATTCGTCCTGATGGCCGCGGCCTACGTTCTCGGCGCGTTGGCGATGGCAATCTCGTTCGTGGCGACTTTCAGGAAGGATCGGATCGCGGAGTAGATAGATTTGGTATAATTCTCCGCATGAAGATTTCCATTTCCATTTTTGCCGGCGCATTCCTTCTGTCGGGTGGCGCCCTTGGCGGCATCTCGTCCAGGAGCCCGAAATCGGAAAACCATCCGAAGCTTAATTCCAGATAAGGGAGTCTATATGGGAAACCATCAGAATGCTCGACACCACAAGAAAGGCCCCCGCGAGCTTACTGCGGGAGGCGAATGGCTTTACGGCAGGAACCCCGTGATAGAGGCGCTGCGGGCCGGAAGGCGCGCGTTCCATGAAATGGTCCTGCCGCCGGCAAGCAAGGACGAGACGGACGATATCGCGTCCCTGCGGCTCACGGCGCAGAAGCGTCACATAATGGTGCGCACGATGGATAGGGATGGGCTCGACAGGCTGGTGCATGGCGGGCACCATCAGGGAGTGGCCATCAAGACGAGCGGATATCCATATGTGGATCTTGAGGATATCGTGAATGACGTCGAAGGGGACGAGAATGCCATCGTCGTAGCGCTTGACCATCTTGAGGACCCGCAGAACGTCGGCTCGATATTGCGCACCGCCTGTGCGGCGGGCGTAACCGGCGTGATCATCCCGGAAGACCGGAGCGTTGGGGTTACGCCTGCGGCGGTCAGGGCTTCGGCCGGGGCCGCGGAACACCTCAAGGTCGCGCGGGTCGTGAATCTGCCGAGAGCCATGAAGACGCTCAAGGAGCGCAACCTGTGGTTCACTGGTCTTGACTGGGGCGACGATGCGCGCATGTACACGGACATCGACTTCAAGGGACGGGCCGGAATCGTCATCGGCGCGGAGGGGGACGGGCTTTCACGCCTTGTCCGCGAGACGTGCGACTTCATCGCGGAACTGCCCATGCCGGGGGGATTCGAGTCGCTGAACGCAGGCGTGGCGGCGGGCATCGCACTGTACGAGGTCCTTCGCCAGCATTCCTGATATGGCATTTACGATTTACGATTTATGATTTGCGATTGCATTTGGTTATTTAGGCATTGGGGGATTTGGTAGGGCGGTTTCGATGAAACCGCCGCGATGCGACCGAATGCTCACACGGAGGTATTGAGACACGGAGACCAACTAAAACAACGGAGATTGAATCATGGATATGACCCGAAAGGACTTTATTGACGGCATGATGATGGCGACTGGCGGCCTGTGCGCCGGGTGTGCGTCTTCAGGAAAACCAGCATCTGCCGGTTCGGACAGGTTCAGCTGGGGCTGCCTGCTGCACCTTGGCTCGAACATGTGGGATGATTTCGAGAACGGCCCCGACGACTGGGCCAAGAGCGAGGCGGAGGAAAGGCTGAGGCCCAACCCGTTCGGTCCGAGTGGCAACAGGCGCTCAAGCTACCACTCGTATCTCCGCTGCCATGACGACCTTTGGCGGAAGTCCGTGGATCATGCCGCGAAGAAGGGGCTTGACCTCGTGTTCATAGACCTTGGTGAGGGCATCGAGTATCCGAGCCATCCGGAACTCAAGGTCGCCGGAACATGGAGCGTCGACAAGATGCGCAAGGAGCTGGCCCGCATGCGGCGGCTCGGTCTTGAGCCTTGCCCGAAGCTTAACTTCTCCGCGTGCCACGATTCGTGGCTCAAGGACTACCACCGCATGCTTTCGACAAGGAAGTACTATCAGGTCGTTGCCGATGTGATCCGGGATGCCGTTGAGATATTCGACAATCCTCGTCTGTTCCACATAGGGTATGACGAGGAAATGGCGATCGCCGAGTTCAACCACTTCCACGTCACCGTCCGACAGGGCGACCTTTGGTGGCACGACCTTTTCTATACGATAGACCAGGTGTCGCGGCATGGTTCGCGTCCGGTGATGTGGGCAGACGCAATATGGACTGGCCGCAAGGAATACCTGAGGCGCATGACGAAGGACGTGCTCCAGTCCAACTGGTACTACCGCAGCGATTTCTCCGAGAAGAAGCTGAAGTGGAACTACGAATTCGAGAAGAAGGGCGGATGGGGCGAGACGGTGAATGGGGCGGCGGCGTTCCAGGCGCTTGAGGACGCGGGCTTCGACCAGTTGCCGTGCACCTCCAACTGGACCGATGACGGCAGCGCAGATGCCGTGGTCAAGTATTGCAGGGAGCACATCGATCCGTCCCGCCTAAAGGGGTTCTACACTGCGTCCTGGAAGCAGACAGTGCCTGATACGCCAGAGAAGAAGTCCATTTCGGCCACCCTTTCCGGCCTGGACCTTCTTGCCGCAGCGCGCGATCGCCACTATCCGCCGCGAAAATGACGTAAACATTATGCTTGCGGTAAAGCGGGCGTTATGGTATCTTACACGCCCATCTGCGACCGACTAAGGATTCGTTCCCTCTCGCGGTTTCCTCACCAAAGGGTGGGATGCCTTCGTCTGTCGTGGCCTGGATTTGCCAATATGCGCGGCGAGGGAGCGGTTGCGATGTTGGCGACCGATAAGACAACAGCTTACCAAGACAAAAAGAACAGGAACAAGAAATGATAGACAAGGCATTGGTGCGCAACGAGTTCGGACGGCACGACCGTGACACGGGATCCTCCGAAGTCCAGATTGCGACATTGACGAAGGAAATTCTGGCGCTCACCGAGCACCTCAAGCAGAACAAGAAGGATCATTCCTCCCGCTACGGGCTGCTCCGCAAGGTGAACAACCGCCGCAAACTCCTCAACTACCTCAAGCGCGAAGACGAGGCGAAGTACAGGGATCTCATCAAGAAGCTGGGTCTGCGCCGCTAAGGGGGATGGTTTCAAATGGAAGGCACAAAACAGTTTAAGGCTTCGATAGGCGGGCAGGATCTCGTCATCGAGACCGGGCTCCTGGCGCAGCAGGCGGCAGGGGCGGTCACCGTCTCGTACGGCGACAACACGGTGTTTACCGCCGTGACCAACACGGATACGCCGCGTGAGGGAATTGATTTCTTCCCGCTCCAGTGCGAATACCGCGAGAAGTTCTACGCCGCAGGCAAGTTCCCCGGCGGGTTCTTCAAGCGCGAGGCGCGTCCGAGCTCGAAGGAAATCCTAACGGCCCGCATGTGCGACCGCCCGATCCGTCCGCTTTTCCCCGATGGCTACTACAACGATGTGCAGGTCAACTCCATGCTCATCCA
>CAVFWS010000142.1:2106-3725 GCA_963626295.1 Clostridium sp. CAG:138 | reverse complement strand
GCCCACGATATCCCCTTGTGCGTGGAAAACTCGAGCGTGTTCAGGCGCACCGCGTGGACGAGGATGGAAAGACCGGCCATCGCGAAGTTCAGCCCGTGCCCTATGAGCAGTATAGCCACCATCGGCACGACCTTGAGCCAGGGCGGAAGGTCAAGCCCGACCGCCATCTCGTTGAAGTTCTGGGCCACCTTCACGGAGGCCATGCCGACGGCGAAGAGGCGCACGTAGCTTATTATGTCGCCGAGTACGCTCATGATGTTCAGCGGCAGCATCCCCAGCTCTATGCCTCGGCTCTTCAGCTCGCTCCCCTTCAGCGTGAATCCGAACACCATGACCAGCGACGCGCCGAACATCCAGTACGCCCAGTGTGGGATGCCGTCGAATATCCCGACGATGGAGTTCGTGACAAGGTACATGAACAGCACTATCCCCGCCCAGCCGAACTGGCTGAGGCAGGTCCTGTCGTTCAGCGTGCAAAGCCCCGTCCAGACCCTGGCGAGCATCAGGTGGCTCGCGCCTATCGTGAAGCAGAACAGCATCATGTTGCTGCACGACGGGTCGCCCAGCCACTTCACCGTGGGCCATTCCGCCGCGAACGGCAGCCCCTCCCCGAACCAGGTGTTGCTGAGCGCGCCCCACGCGATCGTCGCAGCGGAGAACACCGTGAGCAGGACGAGCCAGCTCTTCACGGTCGCGGAGGGCCTGCGCCCGCCCGCGAACGCCTTGCGCCAGCCGTAGAGCGCGATGGCGAGGATCAGCGCACCGTATCCGCCATCGCCCACGAGCATCGCGAAGAACAGCGAGAAGTAGCACATGAACGGCACGGAGACGTCCGTCTCGTTGTATGCGGGGGCTATGCCAAGTCCGTCGAACAGCGCCGTGACCGGGGCGAATAGCCTCGGTGGACGTATCAGCGTCGGGGGGTTCTCGTCCGGGGCGGGATCCCTCACGGCGATGCCCCATCCGCAGTCCCGCGCCGCGGCGCGGACCCTGTCGACGCTGTCGAAGGCAACCCATCCGCGCACCAGCGACAGCTGCGGGGCGTCCGGCGAGCGCGCGTTGCCGTCGCGGAGCCGGCTCGAATCCATCTCGTCCCTCGCGACCGCGAAGGACACGGCGTCGCGCAGCTCCGGGAACCTGCTGGATATCTCGTCAAGGTCTGTCGAGACGATCCGGGCGTAGAGCGACGCCATCTCGCGCTCCGCGTCCGACAGCCGCCCCCGCATCTCGCAAAGGCTGCGTTCCGGGAGCGGGACTGCGCGGACGCCCTTCCTCGGCTCCGTTTCGCCGTACTGGAAGTCGAACGTGCCGTCCTCCCAGAGCCGCAGCCTCACGCCGGCGGATTCGAGTCCCCTTGCCTTTTCCGGGTCGAAGTCCCCGAACGGCGCGTACCGGCGGATCGCGACCCGGAGGGAATCGGCCTCCGCCTTGAGGCTCTCGTACCTGTCGTCGAGCGAGAGGACGTCATCGACGCTCTTCGGGGCATCCGCCGCGCGGGACGCCAGTCGGCACGACTTCGCAGCCTTGAGCGCGATGCGGGCGGCGCGTTCCGCCCGCTCGAGATTGGCCTTCGCCGCCCCTCCGGCGGCTCCGCCATGCCCCGCCAGCTCAAGGTGCAC
>CAVFWS010000142.1:0-2096 GCA_963626295.1 Clostridium sp. CAG:138 | reverse complement strand
CTCCAGGGTGCGGTCAGAGTCGTCCGCCGTGCAGATCAGCAGAATGTGCTTCATCGGAACGATCACGGCAGCCCCCCTTCCCCTTGCGCCTCGGGGACGCGGCTCTTCGCCATCTTGCCGCGCGTGACTGCGGCGGTCTGCTCGTCGCCTATGGCGATCTTAATCACCCGTATGTTCTCGCGGCAATCCGGTATCTTTACCTTCTCAAAGAGGTTGACGCGCTGCGATGTTGTCGCAAGCTCCGCCGTGATGAGCTCGCGCTGCCTTTCGAGAACCTTGCGCTCGCAGCGCAGCGCGAGTATCGACGTCACGGCCTTGACGGCATCGTCCGTCCACGGCGGGGTGCTCCATGCGTCTATCTCGCCCACCTCGGTGTCCACGGACTTGAATACCGGGATCGCGACGCCCGCGATGTTGGCCGTGCCGGTGTTGACGGACTTCACCCTTACCAAGCCTGAAAGGAGGGCCTCACCATCGGCAAGGAGACCGACCCAGCCGGCGAGGGCCGCGCGCTCATCGTCCTCGCGCCCGGCCACCTGCTCCGCCTTCTGCGATATCCCTGCGATCTCCGCCTGGAGCTGCTGCTTCTTCAGCTGCAGCATCGGCAGAAAACGCCGAAACCGCTTCAGCGCGTCCGTCTGGGCCTTCAGCTCTGTCTTGGTGAGCTTTATCCTTGCCATGGCTCAATCTTCGCGCATATCCGTGATCAGCGCTGGACGCGCGCGTTTCCGGCGTAGACGTCCCACACCTGCTTTTCGTCCGCCGGCTCGGCGTAGTCGTTCAGCGACGATGCCGCCATCACGCCGGACGCCCACCCGAACTGCAGGCACTTGTCCGGGGACCATCCCTTCAGCACTCCGTACAGGAGACCGCCCGTGAATCCGTCGCCGCCGCCGATCCGGTCCATCACGTCGATCTCGCGCGGCTCCTCGACGAACCACTTGCCCTTCGAGTAGAGGATCGCGCCCCAAAGGTGCCTGGACGCCGATATCACCTGGCGAAGCGTGGTGCCGTACATCTGCGCGTTCGGGTACTTCCTCGTGACCTGCACGATCATCTCCTTGAACCGCTCGATCTTGCCGGCGAGATCCTTGCCGCCGGCCTCCGGGCCCTTGAACCCGAGGCAGAGCTGGAAATCCTCCTCGTTCCCCACGAGGATGTCGGCCACCGACGCGATCTTGTGGAACGCGGCGGCAAGTTCCCTCTCGCGCCCCTTCCAGAACGTTGCCCGGTAGTTGAGGTCGAACGAGACGAGCACCCCGTACTTCTTCGCCTCGGCGGCGAGCCTGAGACAGCATTTCGTCGTCTCGGGGCTCATCGCGGCGATGAGGCCGGAGAGGTGGAGGATGCCAACGCCCTCCTTGCCGAAAAGCCTCGCGGTGTCGTAGTCCTTCGCGTCGAGCGTGCGGCCGACCTCGCCGGCGCGGTCGTTCCACACGCGCGGCGCGCGGAGCCCGAAGCCGGAGTCCGCTATGTTGAACTGGTGCCGATAGCCCCACGGGCCGCCCTGCGCGACGTCCGGGCCGACGTACGCGATGTTGCGGGCTCGGAGCTGCGCCTTGATGAACGCGGCCATCGGACTCCCGGCGACAAAGCGGGTGAGCACCAGGCACTCGGGGCCGAGGGACGACGTGACGTTCAGCACGTTGGTCTCGGCGCTTGTCGCCTGGAGGAGGAAACGGCTGGAGTTGTGGACCGCCATGCGGTTCTCCGGCGTGATGCGAAGGCCCATCGAGGACAGGCACGCGACTGCATACTTTGCGTTCTTCTTGACTTTCATGTTACTCCCCATCTGCTTCGTGGAATGCCGTTGGCGCCGCCGGCCGCCCTACACGACCCCGGCCTGCCATAACCTGCGCAAGCGCACCCTGACGGACGCGCTTAGCCGAATAGGCATCTGACACCACCTTACCCACGCCGCGCATTATATCACATTCCCACCGCGCAGAATTGGCAAGTCCAGCGATTTTTCTCAGCGCGCGCGGCGCGCGTCATCGTCCTCCGCGCGGCGAGAGGAAAGATACGAACCTCACGTGCCGGTCAAGGCGGTCGCCCATCAGCCCGACCGCCTTGCCCATGGTGAACGCCGCCAGGAT
>CAVFWS010000141.1:0-3759 GCA_963626295.1 Clostridium sp. CAG:138 | reverse complement strand
CTGTTCACGTCGCTCGGCGCCGTCTCCCTCAGCCTGACGCTCACGCTCGCGGCGGTCGCCCTGACGGTGCGCTTCCTGCGGCGCGGCTCGCTGGCGGCCCTGACGCTCGCGTTCGCCGGAGCCGGCCTCGCGTTCGGGCTGTCCGTGTTCGGGATCGTCGCGGCGGCGGTCTCCATCGCCGTCCTGAAGTCTGCGGCGACCTCGCTGCCCGGCGACGACGGCTCGCCGTGGCAGGACGAGCTGAACCCGATGGCGGTTGACTATTTCGCCAATCCAGTCATCCGGTCGCGGACGAACTGGGTGCTCGCGCTGTGCTTCCTCGCGTGCGCCGCGCTGTCGTTCTGCGTCGTGCGGGCGGACGTCAAGTCCGCCATCGCCGCGCGGCTGTGCATCCCGTGGGACTACGGCGTCAGCCTTGACGGCGCGGCGTTCGCCATCGCCACGGGCATTCTGCCGTTCGTCATGGCCGCCGGCAAGGCGCGTCGGGCGTCGGACGTCTTCGAGCGGCTCGGAGCAGGCCTGACGGTGCTTTACATCGCGATTGCGGCATTCTCGGTGCTCATGCTGGTCAACCCCGCGCTGTTCCTTGTCGTCACCGGGCTTCCGCTGCGCGTCGAGACGGGGACGGTCGTCCTGTCGGGTGTGCTCTACGCCTACAACGTGCTGCTGTCGGCGACGTGCCTGCTCATCGACGTCCGCTGCCGGGTCTACGACGAGGAGACTGGCGAGCGCGTCACGGGGCTCCGCAGGGCGACCCGGGCGCTCTATGCCATCGCCTGCATGGCGCCGCTCGCGCTCTTCGCCCTCGTTGTGGCGATCCTGCTCCGGCGGTGAGGCGGCGGCCATCTTGCCATGGGGGTGTGGACAAGATTGCTCTTTACGCTGTGGTCTGATTGACTTTCGCCGACACGACTGCAGTGCGGATGTACGGAAAGGCGAATATATGGTATAATCAGCGATTCATTTTCCATGGAAAGAGAGTGGCAACCGATGTGCGAGTCATGTGCAAAGAGCGATTTGACCAAGCTTGATGCGGTGTTTAAGGAGTTTGAGGGCGATGGGCACGCCCTCATATCCATATTGCAGAAAGCCCAGGAGATATACGGCTATCTGCCGACGGACGTGATCTATGCCGTCGCGGAGCATGTCGGAGCAAGCCCGGCGAAGGTGATGGGCGTGGCGACGTTCTACACGCAGTTCCGGCTGCAGCCCGTCGGCAGGAACCTCATCATGCTGTGCAAGGGCACCGCGTGTCACGTGAACGGCGCAGACTCGATCGCGAAGGCCCTGCAGGACGAGCTTGGCATAGGGGATGGGGAGACTACCAAGGACGGCCTCTTCTCGCTCAAGGAGGTGGCGTGCCTCGGATGCTGCTCGCTGTCCCCGGTGATGATGGTAAACGAGACGGCGTACGGTTCCCTTACGCCGGACAAGGCTCGCGCGATCGTTCGCAAGATCAGGGCGGAAGGAGTGGCGGAATGAGGATCGTTGTTGGCGAAGGAAGCTGCGGCATAGCGGCAGGGGCCCGCAAGGTGCGCTCCGCACTGGAAGCGCGCGGCGCCGCATCTGAAATCGGGGTCACGGGCTGCATCGGCATGTGCTACCTTGAGCCGATCGTGGACATCTACGATGGCGACGCTCTTGCGGCGAGGCTTGTGCGCGTTCAGGAGAAGGATGCCGGGCGCATTGCCGATGCGGCGGCGAGCGGCGACCTTTCGGGCGTGAAGGACCTTGAGATTTCGGCGGAAGACAAGGGGTTCCTCGAGAGGCAGACGCGCATTGCGCTCCGCCACTGCGGCGTGATAGACCCTGAGTCGATAGAGTCCTACCGCGCTTCGGATGGCTACCGCGCCATCGCCAAGATCCTTGGCAGGGATGGCGGCGGGGCGATGTCGCCCGAACGGGTGATCGAGGAGATCAAGGTGTCTGGCCTTGCCGGGCGCGGTGGAGCGGGCTTCCCCACGTGGTTCAAGTGGAACGCGGCCCGCAAGTCGGCGGGAACCGAGAAGTACCTGATCTGCAACGCCGACGAGGGCGATCCTGGTGCGTTCATGGATCGCGCGGTCATCGAGGGCGACCCCCACTCGCTCATCGAGGGAATGCTCATCGCGGCGTATGCGATAGGCGCCTCCAGGGCGTTCGTGTACGTGCGCGCCGAGTATCCGCTCGCGATCGTGCGGCTTGAGAAGGCCATACGCGACGCGACGGCGGCAAATCTCCTCGGCAAGAACATCCTCGGATCCGATTTCTCGTGCGAACTGCGCATAAAGGCCGGCGCGGGGGCGTTCGTCTGCGGAGAGGAGACCGCGCTCATCGAGTCGCTGGAGGGCAGCCGCGGCATGCCGCGGCTGAAGCCGCCGTTCCCCGCCGAGAAGGGGTTCGTCGACAAGCCGTCGAACATCAACAACGTGGAGACGTTCGCGAACGTGGCGTGGATCATCCTAAACGGCGGCGCGGCGTTCTCCGCGATGGGCACCGAGTTCTCCAAGGGGACGAAGGTGTTTGCCCTCACCGGCAAGATCCGGCGCGGCGGACTCGTTGAAGTGCCGATGGGGCTTACCCTGCGCGACGTGATCTTCGGCATCGGCGGAGGGGTGCGCGACGGACGCAAGTTCAAGGCCGTGCAGATGGGCGGGCCTTCCGGCGGATGCATCCCCGAGTCGCTGCTCGATACGCAGATCGACTACAAGGCCCTTGGCGCGACAGGCGCCATCATGGGGTCTGGCGGCATGGTGGTGATGGACGACCGCACGTGCATGGTGAACATGGCGAGGTTCTTCCTGGACTTCACCGCCAAGGAGAGCTGCGGGAAGTGCGTACATTGCCGCATAGGCACGAAGCGCCTCCACGAGACGCTTGTGCGCATCACGGAGGGCAACGGGCGCGAGGGCGACGTCGAGCTTCTGGAGGAGCTCTGCAGGGGGATAAAGGACGGTGCGCTTTGCGGGCTTGGGCAGACGGCCCCGAATCCCGTCCTCACCACGATCCGCTACTTCCGCGACGAGTACGACGCGCACATCCGCGAGCGGCGCTGTCCGGCGCACGAGTGCGCGGCGTTGCGCACATATTCCATTGACGCCGCCAAGTGCAAGGGCTGCACAATGTGCGCAAGGAAGTGTCCGGCCGGCGCGATATCCGGTACGGCGAAGGCTCCGCATTCGGTTGATGCGGCGAAGTGCATAAGGTGCGGCGCATGCGCGGCCACATGCAGGTTCGGTGCGGTTGTTGTTGGATGAAAGGGATGGTCATGGGAACCGTGAATTTGACGATTGATGGCGTTCGGGTGTCTGTCGACGAGGGGACCACGATACTTGCCGCCGCAGAGAAGGCCGGGATCGAGATACCCAATCTCTGCTTCATGAAGGAGATGAATCCCTACGGCGCATGCGGCGTTTGCGTTGTCGAGGTGGAGAAGTGCCCGAAGCTGCTCCGCGCGTGCGCGACGAAGGCCGCCGAGGGGATGGTCGTGCATACCAGCGGCGAACGGGCCCTGAAGGCCCGCAGGCTGGCCTTCGAGCTGCTGATGGGCGACCATGACGGCGATTGCCAGGGGCCGTGCAGGCTCAACTGTCCGGCCCACACGGATTGCCAGAAGTACGTGAAGGAGATCGCCGAGGGCCGCTTCGCCGATGCGGTGGCGACGATCAAGGAGACGTTCCCGCTGCCGGCCGCGATCGGCAGGGTGTGTCCGCATCCGTGCGAGAGGGCCTGCCGCCGCAGGCTCGTGGAGGCCTCGGTCTCCATCGCGCAGCTCAAGAG
>CAVFWS010000140.1:0-3767 GCA_963626295.1 Clostridium sp. CAG:138 | reverse complement strand
CGCGTCGGAGGGGCTCGCGGCCGGGCTGCACGACGCCATCGCCGCCGAGGGGGCGGATTTTCACTTGCCGCGACGCTGAAATGGCGGTTTCGTCCTTTGTTTACAAGGGTTCGGCGTTTTCCGCCTCACGAAAAATGGGGAATCTCCAAGCCTTTGGCTGCCGTGCGCACTTGGCTGGAGGGGTTGAATTGTCCGGCGGCGTGTTGTATAATACACAACCATTTTAATAAGACAAAGCGAGGAGCAGAGATGAAATCAGATTCGATGAGAAATGACATATGGAAGTGGCTTTCGTTGCTTATCATAGCCGTATTCTCGATCTATGTCACATTCCCAACGAAGGAAAAGCTCCGTTTCGGCCTTGACTTGAAGGGTGGCACGTCATTCACCCTTGGCGTTGACAAGGACAAGCTCCGCGAGACCATCATCGCGGCGAATCCGGCCCTCTCGAACGAGACTGCCGCGGTCGAGAAGAAGATCCAGGATACGCTGCAGGGCTGCGACGCCCGCATCATCCAGGTCGTGCGCCGCCGCATCGACGGCATGGGCATGAACGAGCCCGTGATCCAGGGCATGAAGGACCATCGCCTCCTCGTGCAGCTCCCCGGCGTCGACGACGAGACCCGCAAGGCGGCAAAGCGTTCCCTGCAGTCCGCGGCGTTCCTTGAGTTCCGCCTCACGCATCCCCGCAACGACGAGCTTGTCGGGAAGCTCATGGCGTCCGACGCCTGTCCCGAGGGGTACGAGCGCGGCGGGTCCGGGTTCGTGAGGGCGGCGAACTTCAACGAGGTCGCGTCCCGCAAGGGCTATGCGGCCCGTCTGGCCTCGTTCCGCGTGCCCGATCCACGCTACCAGTTCATGCTCGAGAAATGCAGCGACGGGTCCTTCCGCCCCGCGTTCGTCTGCCGCACCCCCCCGGTGAAGGAGCCGATAACCGGCGAGTACCTCACCTCCGCCTCCGTCGAGCGCGATCCCGCCGGATCGCTCGCGATCGCCTTCTCGTTCAACTCCAAGGGAGCGAAGCTCTTCTCGGAGGCGACGCGCAACTACGTGGCGCACGGCCCGAAGAACCGCAGCGACCGCGGGCGGCAGCTCGCGATCATTCTCGACGACACGCTCGTATCCGCCCCGGTGATCCAGAGCGAGATCGGCGCGCGCGGCCAGATCACCGGCCACTTCACCGCGGCGGAGGCGCAGCAGCTCGCGAACGACCTCAACGCCGGCGCCCTGCCCGCGCCGCTCACCATCCTCGCCGAGTCCTCGGTAGCCCCGACGGTCGGAGAGGACGCGATCAACGCCGGCATCATCGCGGCGGGGCTCGGCTTCGCGCTCGTCGCCCTGTTCATGTTCTTCTACTACTGGTTCACCGGCCTCGTGGCGAACGTCGCCCTGTTCCTCGACGTGGTGCTTCTCCCGGCCGCGCTTGTCCTCGTGGCGAACGTCCTCGGCGTGTTCGCGAAGGACGCCACGATGGGCGGCACCGGCTCGCTCGCGCTCCCGGTGCTCACGATGCCCGGCATCGCGGGCTTTGTGCTTACGCTCGGCATGGCGGTTGACGCGAACGTGCTCATCTTCGAGCGCATCCGCGAGGAGTTCGAGGCGAACCACGCCGCCGGCACGGCGATAAAGAACGGCTATGGCCGCGCGTTCACGGCGATCCTCGACTCCAACATCACCACGATCGTGACCGGCATGATCCTCTTCGTGGTCGGCACCGGCCCGGTGCGCGGCTTCGCGATCACCCTCACCGCCGGCGTGATCCTCTCCATGTTCACGGCAGTGGTGGTGACGCGCCTCCTCCTCGACAACTTCGTAGACGGCAACCGCACCAAGCCGTTCCGCATGATGAAGGTGTTCAAGAACGTCCCGCACATCCCGTTCATGAGGCTCGGCCGCGTGGCGTTCATCGTATCCTTCGGCGTCATAGCGGTCACGCTCGCGATCTTCGCGTTCCGCCTGGTGACCAACCGCGCAAGCGTGCTCGCCGTCGACCTCACGGGCGGCACCTCCATCATCTATTCGCTCGACCAGTCGAAGATGCCCTCTGTGGGCGACGTGCGCAAGACGATCGACCCGTTCGACAACGCGGCCGTGATCCAGTACCAGCAGGGCGTGAGCGACGTCACGCTCCTCGTCAAGACCGGCGAGACGGCCGAGACGGAGAAGGGCAAGGCGCTCGAGAACCACGACGTCGGCGGCCACGTCACCAGGATGCTGCAGGCGAGGTTCCCCGACGCCAACCTGAAGCAGGTGTCCGTGGACGAGGTAGGGTCCATGGTCGGGGCGGACCTCAAGAAGTCCGGGACGTGGGCAGTTGTCCTCTCCCTCTGCGCTATCCTGATCTACGTCGGGTTTCGCTTCGAGTTCGGCTTTGGCCTCGGCGCGATCGTGGCCCTTGCGCATGACGCCCTCATATCCCTCGGGCTATTCTCGCTCTGCGGGCGGCAGGTCTCGCTCATCGTGGTGACGGCGATCCTCACGATCATCGGCTATTCGGTGAACGACACGATCGTGGTGTTCGACCGCATCCGCGAGGATCTCCACAAGGATTCCAGGACGCCATTCAAGGAACTCTGCGACCATGCGATCAACGCGACGCTCTCGCGCACGGTGATAACGTCGCTGACGACGCTATTCGCGGTGCTTGCGCTGTTCTGCTTCGGCGACGGCTCGGTATTCGATTTCGCGCTCACGATGCTCATAGGCATCATCGCCGGCACGTTCTCCTCGATGTTCATCGCCACGCCCGTGATGATGTGGTGGTATCGCGGGAAGCGGCCCCAGTTTGACAAGGGGAACGATTCCGAGCGGAAGCAGGGCTAACGAGGGGTCCGATGGTGAAGAACAAGGGGCCCGAGCCTCCAAGCCTGTTCGACAACATAGACTTGCTCGCCAAGCCCGTCCCGGCGGACGGCGGCGCGGGTGAATGCGGCGAAGCGGCTGGCGGCAAGTCTCGGTTAGAGGCGACTGCGGCGGCAGATCGTGATGCCGCCGCCGGTTCCGAATCGCCGGCCACGCCGGAACGCCATGTGGCCGTGACGGTATCCAAGGGTCTGACCGGGAGCGGTCCGATGCGGGACCTCTACGACTTCAACTTCCGCCAGTATTCCGCCTACGTAATCTGCTCGCGCGCCATCCCCGCCGTCGAGGACGGTCTCAAGCCCGTCCAGCGCCGCATCATGCACTCCCTCTGGGAGAAGGATGACGGCAAGTACACGAAGGTCGCGAACATCGTCGGGCACGCGATGCAGTACCATCCGCATGGCGACGCCTCGATCGGCGACGCCATCGTCGTATTGGCCAACAAGCTTTGGGGGGAGGGGCGCGGCTACCTCATAGACGGGCAGGGGAACTACGGTTCGCTCTACACCGGGATGCCGCACGCCGCGACGCGCTACATCGAATGCCGCCTCACGGACCTCGCGCGCAGGGAGGTGTTCAACAGGAAGACCACCGATTTTGTGCCCAACTACGACGGACGCAAGGAGGAGCCGGTATACCTCCCGGCGAAGATACCTTTGCTCCTGATGCTTGGGGCGGACGGCATCGCGGTCGGCCTCTCCACGGCGATCCTGCCGCACAACTTCATCGAGCTCCTCGAGGCCGAGGTCTGCCTGATCCAGAAGAAGCCGTTCAGGCTTTACCCGGACTTCCAGCTTGGCGGCACAATGGACGTATCCGAGTACCAGGACGGCATGGGCAAGGTGAAGGTGCGGGCTGTCATAGAGGAGACCGACAAGAACAAGCTCGTCATCACCCAGTTGCCG
>CAVFWS010000139.1:3452-3920 GCA_963626295.1 Clostridium sp. CAG:138 | reverse complement strand
GGATGAATGTTCGTTAGTGGGGGGGGGGGCTTATGGACGCGTTATCATGTGTCACACTATGTGCGTTGCTTCTGACGGCGGAGATTTGATATAATGGGGGGCATGGAAATTCAAAGCAAAGGAACGGGCGTTATGGCAAGGTGTCTTGTCGGGGTGTGCATTGGGATTGCGTTGTCGGGAATGTGCAGGGCCGACGTGCTTGATGAGATGCTGCCGGCGCCGCGCGAGGTGGAAAGGCGCAATGGTTCGATCGGCGAGTTCGGCCTCGCGAACGTGGAGGTCCGCAGGGCGCCGGTTCCCGGTGCGCCGGCGAAGACAGCCGACGAGGCGTACATCCTTGAGATCACCCCGTCTAACGTATGCATCACCGCTGCGTCCATGCGCGGCGAACGCTGGGCGCGTGTCACGCTCGACCAGCTTCTGCGGCTTTCGGGCGGCGGGCGCGTGCCGTGCTGCCGGATCGTAGAC
>CAVFWS010000139.1:0-3418 GCA_963626295.1 Clostridium sp. CAG:138 | reverse complement strand
ATCGTAGACTGGCCGACCCTGAAGTGGCGCGGCTACATGAACGACTGCGGACGGAACTTCCTCGGGATGGACGGCGTGAAGGCCATCATCGACATGATGTCGCGCTACAAGATGAACCTCTTCCACTGGCACCTCTCCGACTACCACGGATGGCGGCTGGAGTCCAGGAAGTATCCGCAGCTCCAGGACAGCCGCGCATTCCTCCGCCAGGTCGGGAAGTACTACACGCAGCGCGACTTCCGCGAGATCGTGCGCTACGCCGCGGAGCGCGGCGTCACGGTGATGCCCGAGCTGGACGTGCCCGGGCACACGCTCGCGTTCCGTCGGGGCATGGGCGTGGACAGCATGAGCAACGAATGCGTGCGCGTGGCGCTCAGGGACATCTTCAATGAGCTGTGCTCGCTTGCGCCCGCCGACGTCATGCCGTTCGTGCACCTCGGGACGGACGAGGTGCGCGTGGACCCGGAGCGGTGTCCGGGCGAATGGCTCGACGAATGGGTGGAGGCGGTCACGTCCAACGGCCGCTCCGCCGTGCTATGGGCGCCAGGCCAGAAGACGAAGGCCAAGGGAACGATCGTCGACATGGTGTGGTACGACAGCCACGTCACGAACTCTCCGCATTCGTTCATCGACGCGGCCCGCATGTACAACGGGAAGTGGACGACGTTCGACATCCTCAAGCGTGCCGCATTCCTGAAGCCGTGCAGATGGCCGGGGGTGGAGGACGCGCGCAGGCTCGGCGCCGTGACCTGCACCTGGCACGACGACAACGTGGGCGAGGACACGTACAGGCTGTTCGTCGACGCGATGGTGTTCCCGACGATCATGCTTTTCGGAGACAACTACTGGCGCGGACGCGACGAGGACTGCCCGCAGTTCTTCCAGCGGCTGCCGGACGTGTCCGACCCCCGCTTCGCCTTCGCGGCGGACCTCGAACGCCGCGCCGTCGCCCAGCGCGACAAGTGCCTCGATGACTTCCGTTTCGCGTTCCCGCTTGTCGCGCAGACCGCGCAGCGCTGGCGCATCTCTGACGCGACCGGCAACGTCGTTGCGACGAATGTGCCGGATGCGACGGTGTGGTTCTCGTCCGTGGACCGGAAGGAGGATGCCTCATCTGGATATCCAGTGCCGGGCGGATCCGCGACGGCGGAGACCTGGATCTGGTCGCCTCGGCGGCAGAGCGTTGGCGCGTGGATAGACTTCACGCTCTTCGGCTGCGCATACGGCCGCACCGTGTTGCCGGACCACGGCGAATGGAACAAGGCCGGGGCCAAGATCGAGCTTAACGGGCAGGAGCTTGCCCCGCCGCGATGGAAACGTCCTGGCGTGTACGCAAGGACCCCGTCAATCCTCAGGCAGGACGTGCCGTACACCAACGACCTGTTCGACACGCCCTTCACGGACGAGGGATGCGTCCGCCGGGAGCCGTACCCCATCATCCTGAACGAGGGATGGAACCACGTGCGCGTGACCGTGCCGTACCAGCGCAAGGGCTGGGGATTCATATTCTCGCCCGTGTTGGACAGCAGCGAGCATCCGCACGAGGTCCCCGGGCTCAGATACCGCTCCGACGCCCCCGCGGCGCTCTCGTCGGGCGGCGTTGGCGCCTGGTGCACCGGCACCCAGTCGAACGTGACGGTCGTCCCGGCTCCGGTGCGCGAGGCGGCGTCCGTCCCGGAGGACGGGCCGAAGATATCCGTGTTCGCGGCGTTCATCCGGAAGATCGCGAATCAGCGCGGCATCTCCAAGGCGGAGGCGGCGGACCTGCTCTACGGGATGGGGGTGAGGGGCTTTGACGTCGGGCCCGGCGACCCCGACCTCGACGAGCTGGCCGCGACCCGGCTCAGGCCGATCAACTTCTACTATTTCCCCAACTGGTTCGGGAACAAGTGGTCAAAAGCCCTGTCGCCGGACGACTGCCTCGCGAAGGCGGTGAGGCTCGGCGTACCGCGCATAATGGTGGTGCCGCCGAACTTCACGGACGGGAAGGAAAGCCCGGAGGAGTTCGAGAGGATACTGGCGCACATGAAGGCCTTTGTGGCCGAGGCCAGGAAACTCTCGATCACGGTCACGGTCGAGGACTTCGGGGGAACGGCGAACTGCTGCTCCTACTCGAAGTACCTCAAGCGCTTCCTGGACGAGATCCCGGACATCCGATTCGCGCTCGACAGCGGCAACCTGTACTACGCGGGACGCGGGGAGGACATCATCGACATGATGGAGTTCGCGAAGGGGCGCATCGGGCACGTCCACCTCAAGGACCAGCTGCCGACGGACAACCGGACGTACGCTACGCTCGGACTGGGGGCGGTGCCGAACGAGCGCATCGTCAAGGAGG
The DNA here is from genome assembly GCA_963626295.1 of Clostridium sp. CAG:138. Lineage (GTDB taxonomy): Bacteria > Verrucomicrobiota > Kiritimatiellia > RFP12 > UBA1067 > UBA1731. The sequence continues at coordinate 1,080 of CAVFWS010000139.1, read as the reverse complement.
TCAGCGCGACGGGCTACGACGGGTGGTTCACGCTCGAGAATCCCGTCGGGGACGTCCTCAACGACACTGTCCGCCAGGTGGCCCTTCTCAAGTCGTGGCTGCAGTCCGCCGGGAAATAGCGGCAGATGTGGATTCCATGGGTCTTGGCGAGTTCTGCATTCCTCGCCTTCTATGACCTTTCCAAGAAGGCGAGCGTACGGGACAATGCGGTCGCGCCGGTGCTGCTGCTTTCCTCCATCGCAGGGGCATCGGCGTACGTGGCCACGCTTTGCGCCGCGGGCGGGATCGGGCCTGCAGTGCGCGTCCCACCGCGTGACCTCGCGCTGATAGGCATAAAGTGCCTGATCGTGTCCACATCATGGCTACTGACGTTCTGTGCGCTTCGCACGCTGCCGATAACGATAGCCACCCCGATACGCGCCAGTGCGCCCTCTCTGGTGTTTGTCCTTGCGTTCTTCCTGTATGGCGAGATCCCTACGGCCATCCAGGGGCTTGGCATGCTTCTCGTCTTTGCGGGATACTTCACGTTCAGTTGGGCTGGGCGTCATGAGGGAATAGATTTCCTTCGGTCTCGTGCGGTGTGGTTTGCCGTAGGCGGAATGTGCATGAGTGCGCTGTCGGGCATCTGGGACAAGTTCATTCTGCAGAGGTGCCAGATCCCCGTCGAAGCCGTGCAGTTCTGGTTCCAGCTCGGTCTTGTCGCGGTGTACGCCGCCGTGCTTTGCTTACGTCGCATTTCGGGCATGGCTCGCGACAGGTTCGAGTGGAGGTGGACCATCCCCGTCACGGGGATCCTGCTCGCCATGGCCGATTGGCTGTACTTTCACGGGCTTGCGATGCCGGACGTGCCGATATCGATCTGCTCGCTGATGCGCAGGTTCTCCGTCGTGATCACGTTCCTGCTTGGGGCGGCGCTGTTCCACGAGCGCAACCTGAGGCGCAAGGGGCTGGCGCTCGCCATGATCATTTCGGGCGTAGCCCTCCTCTGCCTGTAGCGGGGCAGTGGGCAGAAGGGGATTTGCGATTTTCGATTTTCGATTGCATTTGGGGATTGGTCCATTCGCCGATTTGACGTGGCGA
>CAVFWS010000138.1:0-3921 GCA_963626295.1 Clostridium sp. CAG:138 | reverse complement strand
CCGGCTCGATGGCGAGTCCACGGAAGAGGTCGCGCCGCCCCTCGAAGAGGCACTGGAGCGTCGAGACGGCGAGCGACTTGCCGAAGCGGCGCGGACGGGCGATGAAGAACTGCGTGCCGAGCGACCCGTCCGCCAGCGTCTTCAGGATCGCCGTCTTGTCCACGTAGACGAATCCTCCCTCACGGACACGTTCAAACAAATATGTATCTGTCGCGATCTTTTCCATGCCGCACATTATACCACAAGACCACGGACGCTTTAGATGGCATATGCCCATATGGCGTGCGGAATGCGTTTTTGCTATAATCCGCCACATATGAATCGCAGGAGAATATGCGTATTGATGGGCGGCATCTCGAACGAGCGGGAGGTGTCGCTTGCGAGCGGCAAGAATGTGGCCGAGGCGCTTGCCGCACTTGGCAAGTACGAGGTGGTTCCGGTTGTCCTTGACGAGGACTCGATAAGGTCCGTCCCCGAATGTGACGCGTGCTTCCTCGCCCTGCACGGAGGGTGGGGCGAATCCGGAGGCGTGCAGGCGGCCCTGGACGAAAGGCGCATCCCATACACGGGGCCGGGGGCGGCGTCTTCGCAGATCGCCATGGACAAGATGAAGACGAAGCTCGTGCTTGAGATGAAGGGAGTCCCCACGGCGAAATGGTCGCTCGCGTCGCGCGGCGCGGCGCAGTCCCCTCTTCCGCTTCCGGTGGTGGTGAAGCCGCCGTGCGACGGTTCGTCTGTCGGCATATCCAAGGTCAATGCCCCCGAAGAATGGAGACCTGCGCTCGATGCGGCGTTTGCGGCGCAAGGCGGCAAGGGCGAGGTCATGGTCGAGGATTTCATCGACGGGCGCGAGATGACCGTGGCCGTGCTGGACGGCAATCCCTTCCCCGTAATCGAGATCTGCGCGAAGAATGGCTGGTACGGGTACGAGGAGAAGTACAGTTCGAGCGACACGCGCTACCGGTTTCCCGACGACCCGTTCCTGCCATTCGTCCAGCAGACCGCAGTGGACGCATACAGGGCATGCGGGTGCAGGGGCGTCGTGCGCGTGGACTTCCGAGTGGACGGCAAGTCGCGCCCGTTCGTGCTGGAGCTGAACACGCTTCCCGGCATGACCGGCCACTCGCTCGTCCCAAAGGCGGCAGAACGGATGGGCATCCCCTTCCCCGAACTTTGCGACAGGATGCTGTCGTCGGCGTCGTTCGACGGGAAGTGAGGGCGGTCGGGCAAACCACAAATCATCCGCAAAGGTGGGATCGCAGGAAATGGCTGGCAGAAGAAACTCAACCCAAACGAAGGACAAACCCCGCAAGACGGCCTTGGCGACAGTCGCGGCAATAGGCGCAGTCTCGCTGGCGCTCTCCATATGGGGCATATGGGCCATATGCCAGAGGCTTGCGGCCACCTACAACCGCCAGTGCCGGGTGACGAACATCGGAGAGCAGATCGAGATATCCACGGGGAAGCAGATAAACGCCAGGATGATAAGGGACCACTTCGGCCTGACAAACGGCGCGGATCTCGCGGGCATCGACTTCGCGAGGCTCCGGGACAGCTTCCTCGACGTCACGCCAAACCTGAAGGATCTCAAGATATCCCGCCGCCAGCCGAACCATCTGCGCATCGAGGCCATCGAGCGCATACCGATCGTAAGGGTAATGGGATACGGGCCAAAGGCATCCAAGAACTACGCCGCAGACCGGGAAGGCTGCATATTCTGGTATCCGCAGCGCGAGACGGCCCTCCTGCCGATAATACGCGACGCGAAGATGAGGCCCGGCGGACAAAAGCGCATTTCCGGCATGGCGCTTGCGGCGCTGAACCTCCTTGAGGAGGCCTCGTCCCCGGAATACGACGTGCTGAAGATCCAGGAGGTGGATACGCTCAAGCGCGACTACCTTTTCGTCACGCTCGGCGACTCCTCGCGCGCGAAGATCGCGTGGGAGGACATGGGCAAGCCGTCGCGCGAATCCCGCACATCGCTCACCAACCAGCTTTCACGGCTGACGCAGGTAGTGAAAAGCAACGTCGCGGCCGGCGCCAGGCTATGGAACGCAACAGACTGGGGTACGCCAGGCCGCATCTATGCAGACGATCCCACAAAGGCCGAATAGAGAATGAACCTATCCGATCCAATTGCCGCACTTGAAATCGGCACCACGCGAACCGCGCTCGCCATAGCCGAATCCCTCGGTCCGGGAAGGATATCGGTCGTGGCGCACGGCGACATCCCATCCTCCGGCGTACGGAAAAGCCAGATAACCGACATAGGCAAGGCAAGCGTGTCGGTGGCGTCCGTGCTAAAGCGCATCGAGTCCGAAAACGGATATTCTATCGGCCGTGCGGCCCTTGCCGTCTCCGGGCCGCAGGTGAGGGTCGAGTCGCACGTCACGCAGTGGCAGGTGGACAAGACCGTGACGGACAACGACATCACGGAGATATACAACCGCTCTTGCGACACCGGCCTTGAGGGCGACCGTCTCATGCTGGATCTTTCCGAGCTCGGCTACGGCCTGGACGGCCTGGACGGGATCGTCTCCCCCAAGGGGATGTCCGGCAGGCTCCTCAAGCTCAGGACACTGGTCGTCCATGGCGCAAAGGCGCGCATCGACGACGCGAAGTCCGCGGCCGCATCCGCAAAGCTCGAGATATCCGACGCCTACTTCGCGGGAAGATGCGCGGCCGAAGCGACGCTGACTCCGGAGGACAAGGCATCGGGGACCCTGCTGATAGACCTCGGAGGCGGCTCGACGTCATTTGCGGCGTTCTCAGACGGGCGCATGATCCACGCCGGCGCGATCGGCGTGGGCGGCGACCACATAACGAACGACATCCGCCGCGCGTTCTCCCTGTCGCTGTCGCAGGCGGAATCCGTGAAGAGGCGCGCAAGCGCCGTCTTTTCGCAGGACAGGACAGGACGCATCGACGTGCCGTCCTCCATCACGTCGGCAGAGACCCCTTCTGTATCCATGCGGGCGCTCGACACCGTCGTGAACGCCAGGGTTGGCGAGCTGTTCTCCGTGCTGAGGGAAGAGCTTGACTGCGCGGGGGCGCTGCACAGGCTCACGGGCGGCATAGTGCTTACGGGCGGCGGAGCGAGGCTCCAGAACATAGTCGGGCTCGCCAACGGGACATTCGGCGGCAAGGTGCGCATCGGAACGCTCGTGCCGGAGATCGAGGGCCTCGAAGGCGACGAGTTCCCCGCACGGTACGCGACAATCGCCGGGGCCCTCCTGCTTGAGCAGCGCAACTCGGAGGAGCAGTCGTTCCTCGACCCGATAAAGAGCATCTTCAGGAAAATCCTCCCACACAGATGAAAACAGACTCAAACCACCTTCTTTTGCTTGGCGTCGGGGGCGCAGGGTGCACTGCGGTGCGCGGAGTGCGCAGGGCATATGGCGAACCGCTCCGCGCCCTGACCGTCGATTCGGACGCCTCCTCCGGCGACTCGTCGGAAATGCCGTTCGTCCTCATCGGCGGCGACCGCCTCGCCGGACGTGGCGCGGGGGGACTCCCGGCAGAAGCCAGGGCCGCCTTCCTCGACAACCGGGAAGTGCTGGATCCGCAGCTCGATGGCGCACATACCGCGATAATAGTCACGGCGCTGGGCGGCGGAACCGGCAGCGGAGCGACCAGCGAGATCGTAAGGCGCCTCTCGGAGAGGGGCATCGTGTCGATCGTGTTCGCCACGCTTCCCTTCTCGTTTGAGGGACAGGAGCGGGCTGCCCACGCGAACACGGCCATCGGCTCGATAGAGCACGTCGCTGACGCCACGGTGCCAATCCCGCTCGATGCGCTGATGTCTGACAGTTCCTGCGACAGCATGAGGGATGCGTTCGCCAGGATGGCAGATGCGCTCACGACCGCGATCACGCTCTTCTGGCGCGTCATCGAGAAGCCGGGATACATATCGCTCGACAC
>CAVFWS010000137.1:0-3965 GCA_963626295.1 Clostridium sp. CAG:138 | reverse complement strand
TGGTGTATCCTGCCTCCGCGCTTCACCTCGACCTTCATCCAGTCGGAGAGCGCGTTCACGCACGACACGCCCACGCCGTGCAGTCCGCCGGACACCTTGTAGTTGGAGCCGTCGAACTTGCCGCCGGCGTGGAGGACGGTGAGGACCACCTCGATCGCCGGGCGGTGCTGCGTGGGATGCATGTCAACCGGGATGCCGCGACCGTTGTCCTGCACCGTGAGGGATCCGTCCGGATTGATCGTGACGTCGATCATCGAGCAGTAGCCGGCAAGGGCCTCGTCGATCGAATTGTCCACCACCTCGTACACAAGGTGGTGATACCCGCGCTCGCCGGTGTCGCCGATGTACATCGCGGGGCGCTTGCGGACCGCCTCCATGCCCTCCAGCACCTGGATGTTGGCGGCATTGTAGTTTGACGGCTGCGCACCTTGCGCACTGCTTTCGACGGATCCCGTCGCGTTATCTTCTTCGGACATTTCTCTCTTCCCCTAAAAGTCCGCATTATACCAAAGCCCCACCCCACGCGCAAGGCAACCGTTTCGGCCATGCCGAAATGTCATGTGGCATAATGCTCGCCGCAAGCGGTGGTGTCCGCGACGCCCTCGGTGGCGGCCTTGATGTTCGCGCCCAGCTCGACAGGCTGTTTGGAGGGACATGAGACCCACCATTGCGAAATCGGCGAACAGGCTTTGAATGGCGCCCCTGGCAGGATTCGAACCTGCTACCCTCAGTTTAGGAAACTAATGCTCTGTCCTAATGAGCTACAGGGGCTATGCGAGCAACAAAACGGCGCGTATTATACCACAAGGAAGCCATCTGCGGAATCAAAAGATCAATCCATTGCGAAATGCGCAGGTCATCCCGAGTTTGCCACTTTGATTTTGCCGACTAACGGGAAAATGCCTTGAACTGAAAAATCCCCTTTGGAGGCAACTGACCGTTCATGCTCATATCAAAGGGTGAAATATCGAAAACACGCAAATATAAGATGGTCGGAGCGGAGGGATTTGAACCCTCGGCCTTTTGGTCCCGAACCAAACGCGCTACCAGACTGCGCTACGCTCCGAATCAACAAACGCACTTAAGCGAAAAACGGCGCGTAATATACCACCTATCGCCTCTTTAGTCAAGGTGCGAAAATCGCTGCGAAAATCACTGCTTTGCGGAAAGCCGCAGCGCATCTTCCTGCGAGCGCATATATTCGCGGGCAAGGGTCAAGCCTTCGACAGACTCCAAGCCGCCTACGGCATCGGCGAGTTCATGCCTGGTGATCGCATACTCCCCTGAAGCAGTGCGATGGGCGAACGACAAGTCGAAATCACCGGGGTAGTTGAACAGCGTCACCACGGCATCGGCCAAGTTCCCAATCGGCGGCATGTCGATGTTGGACGGATCGAAGCTGTACGAAAGTTCGGTGCCGATGCCCTTCCTGCTCTTTAGGCTCACGCTCCCGCCACAGGCTTCGCACGCCTGCTTGAGGAGCGGAAGCCCGAGTCCGACCTTTCGCTTGTCGTGCTTGCCGGGTTCGGTGTAGAAAGGATCGAACGCCCTGCCGACCATCGGCGCATCCATCCCCTTCCCGTTGTCCGATATCTTCACGCTGACGAGATTCCCGCCCTCGACGACGGAGACCTCGACCCTGCTTGCGCCTGCCTCAATCGAATTCTGGGCAGTATCGGCAATCATATCCGCCAGGGTCGCGTGCATGGCTTCCTCACTTCCCGCATGGCGGAAGTTCCCGCAGCGCAATGGCGGCGGCGTACTGCGACAACCCCGTCGTGACTATCGCCACATTCTCTCGCTTCGCGGCCTCGGCCATGTCGGGCGGCACGGGACGGTCATGGCAGATCACGATCGCCGCCATTCCCACAAGCGTACATACCGCTATCGTGTTCAGGTGATTCTGGACGGTTATCAGGACGGAGCCTTCGCTGGCGTGTCCCATTACGTCCGACAGCAAGTCTCCCGCATACGCACACGACGCCTCCGCATTGGGCACATCGACCGCAATTTTGCCGCCGACCGCCTCCGCTATCTCATTGATGGTCACTGCACTGGCTCCTTTGCTCCCGTGGCGCTGGCATCGCGGCCCGACGGGGTCCGCACCGCACACTCATCCGCGATTGCCGAGGAACAGCCTGTAGGCCTGATTGTTCGTGACATCCTTGAATGCGTACCCGAGTGCCTTGAAGGTGCGGTTTGCCGCCGCCCTTTCGCCTTGCGGAACCTGCATCCCCACCAGCACCTTCCCGTGGTCCGCGCCATGGTTGCGGTAATGGAAGAGCGTGATGTTCCAGCGGTTCGATATCGCCTCAAGGAAATCCATCAGCGCTCCCGGACGCTCCGGGAACTCGAACGCGTATGCGATCTCGTCCCTTATGCCGCGCGTGTGCCCGCCGACCATGTGTCGAATGTGCTCTTTGGCGAGTTCGTTGTCCGAAAGGTCTATTGTGCCTATCTTCGAGGCAGCGAGCTGCTCTATCAGCCTCTTCGTCTCAGCATGGTCCGATACCGCAAGACCAACGAACACGTATGCCTTTTTCTCGTCAAAGTAGCGGTAGTTGAACTCGGTTATGCTCCTGCGGCCCAGCTTGCGTATGAACGTCTTGAACGCGCCGCGCTCTTCCGGGATGCGGCACTCCAGGATCGCCTCGCGGCGCTCGCCTATCTCCGTCTGCTCCGAGACGAACCGTATGCGGTCGAAGTTCATGTTCGCGCCGGAGACGATGCACGCATACGTCTCACCCTGCTTCGCGACCTTTTTCGCCGCAGCGAGCGCAAGAGCTCCGGCTGGCTCGCAGATAGCCCTGGTCGCCTCGAACACGTCCTTTATCGCGGCGCAAGTCTCCGCCGTGGAGACCTTGACGACGCCATCGAGGAAACGGCGGCAGAGGTCGAAGGTTATGTGGCCGGGCTTCTTCACGCACACGCCGTCCGCAAAGAGCCCCGGCTCGTCGAGGACGACAATCTTCTTTGCGCGGATAGACCGATCCATGCAGTCCGAATCCTCTGGCTCAACCCCAAACACCTTTACGGACGGACGCACGGCCTTGATGTACACTGCCACGCCTGCGGCGAAGCCGCCGCCGCCGATGGGAACGAACACGGCATCGAGCGCACCGGGGTTCTGCCTGAGTATCTCCATCGCCACGGTCCCCTGTCCGGCAATGACATCCTCGTCGTCATACGGCGGGATGAACGTGAGCTTGCGTTCCTTGACAAGCTTTGCCGCCGCTTCGGCGGCATCGGAATAGCTGTCGCCCGCCAGAACGACCTGTGCGCCAAGGCCCTTGACCGCATTCACCTTTATCTCCGGCGTCGTCACCGGCATCACGATCGTCGCCCTGCATCCGAGCTTCCTGGCCGAGAGTGCCACGCCCTGCGCATGGTTTCCGGCAGAGGCGGCCAGCACACCCTTCGCGAGGGCTTCCCTGGGAAGCCGGGACATCTTGTTGTACGCGCCGCGCAACTTGAACGAGTGTACGCATTGGAGATCCTCGCGCTTCAGCAGAAACCTCGCCCCAAACTTGCGCGAAAGGCCTACAGCCTCCTCCAGAGGGGTCTCGGACGCGACATCGTAGACCCTTGAGTTGAGAATCTTCTTCAGGTATTCAACCTGCAGAGTTTTATCATCCTTCTTCACCATTGCACCTCCAAGAAAGCGCTGATTATACCAAAAAAACGAACGGCGGGCGGTGCGTCGCCGCGACGACGCTCCAGGCCCTCTTCGGCTACGCCAACGCCTGCGGCTACCGCGTCCGCATCACGGCCGAAAGCCCCGCCGACCGCTTCGCGTTCGCGTAGGGGACACGAAGCGGCGCATCTGCCGCAGACGCCCTCGCGCACCGCCTACCCGTCCCGAACCAGTGTCAGGAATCCGTCGATGAACGCTTGCGGATACTGGAAGCGGCGCGGAGCCCCGGGTGCGTCGTCGAACGCGACGTGGATGTAGCCCTTCAGGATGC
>CAVFWS010000136.1:0-4011 GCA_963626295.1 Clostridium sp. CAG:138 | reverse complement strand
TTCATTGCGCCCGCAAATCAATCAATGCCCAAATGACCAAATGCAATCGAAAATCATAAATCGTAAATTCCCGAATTCAATCGCAAATCGAAGAATCGCAAATCGTAAATCTCTACATCTCTACACTTCTACACGGATAGAACCTAAATGACTAAATGGTCAAATTCAATCGCAAATCGCAAATCGTAAATCGCAAATGATTATGGTCTTTGTGATATAATCATGCGCAATGAAAACCACTACCGAATGTATTTTCCGCGAGCTGTTCGAAAGGTATCCGGCGCTTGGCCGGTGCCGTCAGGATGTCGCGGCGGCATTTGAGGTCCTCCTTTCCTCGTACAGCGCCGGAGGGAAGGTGCTCGTGTGCGGGAACGGAGGAAGCGCGGCGGACGCGGAGCACATAGTCGGTGAGCTCCTGAAGAAATTCAAGAAGCACAGGGATGTGCCGCCCGCAGTGGCGGCGAAGCTGCGTCCTGCGCTTGCGGAAAGGCTTGAGGGGTCGTTGCCGGCGATATCGCTCGTCTCGATGAGCGGGATAATCACGGCTTTCGCGAACGACGTCGCGTGGGATGCCGCGTTCGCGCAGCAGGCACTTGGCCTTGGTCGGGCCGGGGATTCGCTGATTGCGCTCTCCACGAGCGGAAACAGCGGGAACTGCGTGGCGGCGGCGGAGGTCATGAAGGCGGTCGGCGGCAAGTCCGTCGCATTCACCGGCGCGCGGGAATCTATGCTGTCCGCAGTGTGCGACGTGACGATCCGCGTGCCTGAGACGGAGACCTACAGGGTGCAGGAGCTGCATCTGCCTGTCTACCACGCGCTTTGCGCAATGCTGGAGGAGGAGCTGTTTTGAAGATATCGGTAGGGCTTGACATCGGCGGCACCAAGTGTGCGATCTCGACCGGAGAGTGTGCCGCAGATTCGATAAGGGTGCTTTCCCGCGAGGAGTTCCCCACGGCGGGGCTTTCCTGGCGGCAGGTACTGGACGAGTTCGCAAGGCGCATCGAGGCCATGTCCGGGCCTGGCGGCCTCGACGTTTCCGCCATCGGCATAAGCTGTGGCGGGCCCCTCGACTCCCGTGCCGGAGTCATCATGTCGCCGCCGAATCTTCCGGGTTGGGACGATGTGCGGATCGTCGATTTCTTCTCGGAGCGCTTCAAGGTGCCGGTGAATCTGCAGAACGACGCGAACGCCTGCGCCCTTGCCGAGTATCGGTTCGGGGCCGGGCGCGGCACGCGGAACATGGTGTTCATGACGTTCGGCACCGGGCTTGGCGCGGGCATCGTGATAGACGGCAGGCTGTATTCCGGGACCAACGACAATGCGGGCGAGATAGGGCACATACGCCTTGCGCCTACGGGTCCGCTGGGATACAACAAGGAGGGGAGCGCGGAGGGGTTCTGCTCCGGCGCGGGGATCGCCCGCCTCGCGAAGATCCGCAAGGGGCTTGACCTTACCGCCAAGGAGATATTCGCGCGCGTCCGGGCGGGCGACCCCGACTGCACGGAGGTGTTCCGGGAGTCCGCCGAGAAGCTTGCGACGATACTTGCCTTCACGATAGACATCCTCAACCCGGAGGTAATTGCGCTTGGCGGCGTGTTCATGCGCAACGCGGATCTTTTCATGGATATCGTGGAGCCGATCCTGGAGCGCGAGGCCCTGCCGCTGGCCCGCAAGGTCTGCCGCATCGTCCCGGCCGGTCTCGGCGAATCCGTGGGCGACTACGCGGCGCTCGCCGTCGCGGGGAGTTGAATATGAGACTTGCATTGCTTCCGATATTGGCCGGGTTCTTCGTGATGGGCTTCTGCGACATCATCGGAACGGTGATGAACCAGGTGAAGGCGGAATGCGGGCTGTCGGACGTCACGGCCGGCTTCATGCCCTCGATGATATTCATATGGTTCTTCCTGATATCGATACCGTCAGGAGTCCTCTGCGGGAGGATCGGGCGCAAGCGTACCGTCCTGCTATCGCTCTGGATAACCGCATTCGCCATGTTCTTGCCGTTTGCCGCCAATGCCGAGAGGTTCTGGCTGTACTTCGTGTCGTTCGCGCTCCTTGGCATCGGGAACACGATGATACAGGCCTCGCTCCCCGCGCTGATGAGCAATGTCGTTCCCGCCGACCAGCTTACGAGCCGGATATCGCTCGGCCAGTTCGTCAAGGCCATCTGCGCGGCGCTCACGCCCGTATTCGTGTACGTCACCGCGACGATGCTCGGCAACTGGAAGCTCCTGTTCCCGCTGTACGGGGCGCTGACGGTGCTTGCCGCGTTCGCGCTTCTCTTCACGGACATCCCCGACGAGCGCAGATCCAAGGCCACCGCCGCAACGACGAGCTTCGGCAGCTGCCTGTCGATGCTGAGGCATCCGTATGTGCTTGCGATGACGGTTGGCATACTGTTTTCCGTGGGGGCGGATGTCGGCTTCGCCGTGGCCATACCCGAATACCTCAAGAACGTCTACAAGGTTGACCTTAACATGGCCGGGATGGGTCCGACCGTCTATTTCGTGGCCAAGACCATTGCGGCAATATGCGGGGCGGCGCTTTTCGCGAAGGTCTCCGCTGCAAGGTGCTTCCCGTGGTGCATGGGGGTCGGGATCGCCGCCACGGTCGGCATCTTCTTCGCAGGCTCGCCGATCGCCTTCCTCGCGTGCGTGTTCCTTGCGGCGCTGGCCACGGCGAACAGCTTCGGGATGTGCATGGGGCTGGCGCTTGACCGCGTGCCGGAGAAGGCCAATGAAATAGCGTCCCTCATGGTGATGGCCATCGTGGGAGGCGGCATCGTGACGCCGCTCCTCGGCGTTGCCCAGAAGACCGCCGGGGCCGCAGGCATCGTGTGCGTCCTGCTGATTTGCCTCGCATACCTGTTCTCGCTCGGCCTCTTTGCGGGGAAGCGGCATGTTTAGTATAATACACGCTCATTTCATCAAGAGGGTATAGATATGTCCGAGTTCAAGTTGACCGATCCGTTCGGAACGGCGCCGTCCAAGCCGCCGTTCGCCCAAAGCGTATCCACAGGCGTGCCGTGGCACAACCTGCCGGTCACCCGCGAGTACACCCTTGGGCAGCTTCTGGACCAGACCATTGCGCGTTGCGGCGAGAACGATGCCGTCGTGTACGCCGACCGCGACTTCAGGCTCACGTGGTTCGAGTTCGGGGAGGAGGTTGATCTGGTGGCCAAGGGACTCATGGCCCTTGGCGTGAAGAAGGGCGAGAAGATCGCGCTCTGGGCGACGAACGTCCCGCACTGGGTGGTGCTCATGTTCGCCGCCGCGAAGATCGGGGCCATCCTGCTCCCGCTCAACACGAACTACAAGCTGCACGAGATGGACTTCGCGCTCAGGCAGTCCGACACGGAGAACCTCTTCATAATAAACGGCTACCGCGACTGCGACTACGTTCAGGTCATAAACGAGCTTGTGCCGGAGCTGAAGGAGCAGCCGCGTGGCGAGCTGAAGTGCGCCAAGTACCCTCACCTCCGCCGCGTGCTCTTCCTTGGAGGCGAGAAGCACCGGGGGATGTATTCGCTTAACGAGGTGAAGAGCCTCGCCTGCGAGACGTCCACGGCGGACTACCTCAAGCGCCAGTCGGAATGCGACGTGAACGACGTGGTGAACATGCAGTACACGAGCGGCACCACCGGATTCCCCAAGGGCGTGCAGCTCACGCACCGCAACATAGCCAACGACGGATTCTGGATCGGGGCGTGCCAGAACCTTTCCAGCCGCGACCGCGTGTGCATCCCGGTGCCGCTGTTCCACTGCTTCGGGTGCGTGCTCGGGGTGATGAGCTGCGTGAACCACGGCGCGACGATGGTGTTCCTGGAGAAGTTCGACCCGGTGCAGGTGATGACGTCGATCGAGCGCGAGAAGTGCACGGCGACCTACGGCGTGCCGACGATGTACATCGCGATGCTCGACCATCCGCTCTTCAGCCGCTTCGACTTCCGCTCGCTGAGGACCGGCATCATGTCCGGCTCCGCGTGCCCGACGCACCGGATGCAGCAGGCGA
>CAVFWS010000135.1:0-4016 GCA_963626295.1 Clostridium sp. CAG:138 | reverse complement strand
TGCCATGGATGGCGAAGAGGGTGCGCTGATCGTCGCCTATGCGCCATGCCGCATCGCGGCCAGGCTCACGAAGGAAGGCCTTTGCGAGGTTGAGCCGGACAAGTGCAAGTCCTGCGGGGCCTGCTTCAAGCTCGGTTGCCCGGCCATCACGCGAGGGGAGGAATCCGTTCCCGGCCGCTTCAAGATGAAGATCGACGCATCCCTCTGCGCGGGCTGCAGGCAGTGTACGCAGGTGTGCAGGTTTGGCGCGATCAGACGGGTCAGGTAGCCTATCGTCGGAGGCGGCAATTGTCGGGGAAAAGGATGCTCTCGAACGGTGTGCCTACGCACATTGCCATGATAATGGATGGCAACGGGCGTTGGGCCGTATCTCGCGGAAAGCCGAGGATCGAGGGCCATAGGGCCGGCGTGAATGCCGTCATGCGCGTCATCGATTGGAGTCTCGCGTGTGGCGTCAAGTATCTCACCCTGTACGCATTCTCCACCGAGAACTGGAAGCGTTCGGCCGCCGAGGTCAATGGGCTAATGCGGCTGATGGGGATGCTTCTGCGCACGAAGATCGGCCTTTTTACGGAGAAAAACGTACGCATCCGGGTCGTGGGGCGCAAGGAGGATCTGTCACCGTCGCTGCGGCGGCACATCGCGGAGGCAGAGCGTAGAACAGCCGGATGCGATGGGCTGCAGCTCATCCTTGCCGTCTCATACGGAGGACGCGCGGAAATCGCCTCGGCGGCATACCGCTATGCCTGCGATGTGCGCGAAGGAAAGGCGTTGGATGACGGGCCGCCATCGGACGATCTATTTAGGCAATACCTATATGCGCCGGATGTCCCCGATCCGGATCTTGTGGTCCGCACGTCAGGCGAGTTCAGGATATCCAACTTTCTCCTTTGGCAGTGCGCATACGCCGAATTCTGGATAACGCCTGTGCTGTGGCCAGACTTCTCCAAGGGGGATTTCGATGCGGCGCTGGCGGCGTTTGCCGCAAGAGACCGGCGCATGGGAGGCGTGAGGCCATGACGCCAAGGGATGTCCGGGAACTCCCGAAGGAAGAGTTGGCGAATCTGGCGGAGAACGTCAGGAAGCGGATAATCTCGGTGGTGTCCGAAAATGGCGGACACCTCTCCGCATCGCTTGGGGCCGTTGAGCTTGCGATAGGGCTTCTGCGTACGTTCGATCCCGCAGTGGACAGGGTGCTGTGGGATGTGGGGCATCAGGCATATGCGTGGAAGATACTCACCGGACGTGACGATGCTTTCGGCACGTTGCGCCGCCACCATGGCATTTCTGGTTTCCCCAACCCAAGGGAATCTCCGTATGATGCGTTCATAGCTGGCCATGCTGGATCGGCGTTGGGCGCGGCTGTCGGCCTCGCTGCGGCGAGGGACCGCCTTGGCGGCGGTCATGTGGTTGTGGTCGTGGGCGACGCTTCGCTTGCGAATGCTGGATCACTTGAGGCCCTGAACTGCTGCACGTCGCTCGCGCAGAAGGTGATCGTGGTGGTGAACGACAATGCGATGTCCATATCCAGAAACGTCGGGGCCTTTGCGCGTACGCTGGGCAGACTGCTTTCGGATGTGAGGTACAACCGGGCAAAGGCGGTGGCGGAACAGGCGGGACATCGGATGAGGCTTACCTTCCTGCGCTCGCTCTACCACCGGGTGGAGCAGGCGGTAAAGTCGTTCTGGCTGAGGAACTCGCTCTTTGAGTCGCTTGGCCTGCGGTACATCGGGCCTGTGGACGGGCACGACCTTGTCGCCGTGACATCCGCGCTGATGGTGGCGAAGGAGGACAAGCGGTCTGTCGTCCTGCATATCGTGACGAAGAAGGGCAAGGGGTTCCCGCCGGCCGAGGCCGATCCGACCGCATGGCATGGAGTGGGGCCGTTCAATGTTGCGGAGGCGCTGTCAAGAGCCCCTGCCGCCAGCGTACGCGATGACAAGGCGGCGCCCAACGGCAATGATGGCAGGGCGCGCAGGATGGCGTGGAACGCGGCGTTCGGAGATGCGATGCTCCGGCTCGCGAAAGCGGACGGACGGGTTTGCGTTGTCGTCGCGGCAATGAAGAACGGCACAGGCCTCGATTCGTTCGCGAAGGAGTTTCCGGGAAGGTTCTTCGACGTCGGCATCTGCGAAGGGCTGGCCGTGACGTTCGCGGCGGGGCTGGCGAAGGCCGGAATGCGTCCGGTCGTGGCGATATACTCCACGTTCCTGCAGCGTTCGATAGACCAGATCCAGCACGATGTGTGCCTTCAGGGGCTGCCGGTGGTGTTCGCGGTTGACAGGGCGGGCTGCGTCGGCGCGGACGGCGCGACGCACCATGGCCTTTACGACATTGCGCTGCTGAAGCCGTTGACGGGCATGAGGCTGCTTGCGCCGACGTGCGTGGAAGATGTCGGGGAATTTCTGGCCGATGCGCTCAGGTCCGATGGCCCCGTTGCGATTCGCTATCCAAAGGGGACTGCGCCATCGCGTGGCGACCTGCTCCGCGACCTGGAGGCGGGCAAGGCCTTCGCCGTGTCCGCCACCGACGGGTGTCGCCCTCCGAGCGTGGCGCTGTGTGCGGTCGGCGATCAGGTGCCAAAGGCTTGCGCGGTGCAGCGGCTGCTTGCGGACAAGGGGGTGTCCGCAACGGTTGTGCCCGTGAATGCCGTGAAGCCATTCGCCGGAGAGATCCCGAATGCGGATGTCGTGGCGACGCTTGAGAACGGCGTCGTGTGCGGCGGCTTCGGGGAGAGCATTGGCGCCAATCTGAAGTTCGGATGGCCAGATGCCGTCGTGGGGCATGGAACTGTGGCCGAACTTGAAGGTGAATATGGCTTTGACGCCAAGACCGTGGCCGACAGGATCGCGGATGCTGTTCGACCGGAACTGTGGTGGCAGGCTGATGCGATGGCGAGGACGCCATCGGCCTTCACCGCCGCCTTCAATAACAAGGCCGGAAGTCCGCAGTTGCGAACCTCCAGCCTGTTTGGCTAATGCGGTATCTTCGATCCGCTTAGCAGACGCCCTGTGCGACCATCGCGTCGGCCACCTTGACGAAGCCCGCTATGTTCGCGCCCGCGACGTAGTTGCCCTTCATGCCGTACTTCGCCGCCGCCTCGTATGCGTTGTCGTGGATGGCCTTCATGATGCCCTTGAGCTTGGCGTCGACCTCATCGGCAGTCCAGGAAAGGCGCTCGGAGTTCTGGCTCATCTCAAGGCCCGAGGTGGCGACACCACCGGCGTTGGAGGCCTTGCCCGGCGAGAAGAGGACCTTCGCCGCGAGGAACGCCTCAACGGCATCAGGCGTGGACGGCATGTTGGCGCCTTCGCCGACGAGCCTGACGCCGTGCTTGACGAGATACTCGGCATCCTTGCCGTTCAGCTCGTTCTGGCGCGAGCACGGGAATGCGCAATCAAGCCTGTCCGCAATCTGCCACGGATTCGAGCCGGCGAAGAACTTGCCTGCCGAAGCGAGTTCAGAGAGTTCGCCGCGCTTCACGGTCTTGAGGTTCATGACCTCGTCTATGAGCTTCTCCGTGTAGCCGTCCGCCACATAGAGCGTACCCGAACGGTCGGAGAGCGTCACGACCTTAGCGCCGAGACGGATGAGCTTCTGCGCTGCGAAGGACGCGACGTTGCCCGAACCGGAGACAGCGCACACCTTGCCTTCGAGCGTCTCGCCGTTGACGGCAAGCATGTTCTCGGCGAAGTAGACGTCGCCGTAGCCGGTCGCCTCGGGACGAATCAGCGAGCCGCCAAATTCGCGGGCCTTGCCCGTAAGTACGCCCGACCACTCGTTGGCGATGCGCTTGTACTGCCCGAACAGATAGCCGATCTCGCGTCCGCCAACGTTCATGTCGCCGGCCGGCACGTCGGTATTGGGGCCGATGTGGCGGTAAAGCTCCGTCATGAAGCTCTGGCAGAAGCGCATCACCTCGTTGTCGCTGCAGCGGATGCCTGGTGTGTGGGGGCTCTGCTTCGGGTTGAAGTCGGAGCCGCCCTTGCCGCCGCCCATGGGGAGCGTCGTGAGCG
>CAVFWS010000134.1:0-4031 GCA_963626295.1 Clostridium sp. CAG:138 | reverse complement strand
ATGACGGCATTTGACCGGGTGAAGCTGGCGCGCGACCCGAAGCGTCCGCACCTGAAGGACTTCGTGCGCGAGATCTGCGACGACTTCGAGGAGCTCCACGGCGACCGGCTCGTGAACGACGACCGCGCGCTCGTCGGCGGCTTCGCGACGATCGGCGGCGAGAAGGTGCTCGTGCTCGGGCACAACAAGGGCGCGACGGTCGAGGAGAACATGTCCGCGAACTTCGGCATGGCGAACCCGGACGGCTACCGCAAGGCGATGCGCCTCGCGTCGCTCGCGGAGAAGTTCGGCGTTCCCGTGGTGACGTTCGTGGATACGCCCGGCGCGTACCCCGGCGACACGGCGGAGGCGCGCGGGCAGGCAGAGGCGATAGCGAAGTCGCTCGAGTTCTTCGCCGCGCTCAAGGTGCCTGTCGTGGTGGTCGTAACGGGCGAGGGCGGCTCCGGCGGGGCCTTGGCGATAGCGGTTGGCGACCGCATCCTCATGCTCGAGAACGCGGTGTACTCCGTGATATCCCCGGAAGGGTGCGCGGGGATACTCTGGCGCGACGGGGCGAAGGCGCCCGAGGCGGCGGAGGCCCTGAAGATCACGGCGCACGACCTGAAGCGGCTTGGCGCGATAGACGAGATCGTTCCGGAGAAGAACCTGATGGCGAACCTGCGCAAGTCGATAGTGTCCGCGCTCAAGGAGCTTTCGGCGGTGCCGGTGCAGGATCTTCTCGACAGGCGCTATGCCAAGTTCACGGAGATGGGACGGTTCAGGTAGGGCAAAATGCCGCTTGATTTGCGGGCGGCAACCTTATATAATGGGCGGCGATTTTAGGGACCGTTGAGTCAAATAGCAGGCGAGGAGTAAAATGGCGACATTCCAGTACATCGCGAAGGACGCTCAGGGGAACGAGCGGCGCGGCACGGTAGAGGCGGGCGACAGGGCGCAGGCGATAGCGTCCGTGAGGGCCGCCGGCCTTCTGCCGAGCGCGATAGGCGAGGTCAAGGGGGCGCCGTCCGCGGCCGCCAAGAAGCCGGCCGCGAAGAAGTCCCCCGCCGCGCCCAGGAAGGGGCTGGGCAAGAAGGAGATAAAGATCAAGCTGCCGTCCTTCCTCGGCGGCAGGGTGAAGCCGAAGGACCTGACCACGTTCACGCGCCAGCTCGCGACGCTCGTGAACGCCGGCCTGCCGCTGATGCGCTGCATAGAGGTGCTCAAGAAGCAGAACCAGGTTCCGGCGATGGGCAACTGCCTGAACGGGATATCCGAGAGCATCGCCGGCGGTGGGACGTTCTCCGAAGCCCTCACCGCGTACCCGAAGATATTCGACAACCTCTACGTGAACATGGTGAAGGCCGGCGAGGCCGGCGGCGTGCTCGAGGTGGTGCTGAACCGTCTCGCCGAGTTCGCGGAGAAGGCGCAGGCGATCAAGAACAAGGTGAAGGGCGCGATGATCTACCCGTCGGTGGTGCTTCTCGCCGCGATCGGCATAACGGCGTTCCTCCTCACCACCGTGATCCCGAAGTTCAAGCAGGTGTTCTCTGACATCCTCGGCGACGCATCCCTCCCTGCGGTCACGGAGTTCGTGATGGGGGTATCCGAGTTCGTGCAGAACAACGGCCTTCAGATCGCGATAGGCGTGGCGGCCCTTGTAGTGCTCTACAAGGTGCTCGGGCACACGAAGGGCGGGGCGTACTTCCTGGACGTGATGCGGCTCAAGATGCCGGTGACGGGTACGCTCGTGAAGCGCACCGCGATCTCGCAGGTCACTCGCACGCTCGGCACGCTGCTCTCGTCAGGCGTGCCGATCCTGCAGGCGCTGCAGATCGTGCGCGACACCGCGGGCAACCGCGTGATCGCGAACGCGCTGCAGACGGTGCACGACGCCGTGAAGGAGGGCGAGTCGATGACCGACCCGCTCGCGGCCTCCGGTGTGTTCCCGCCGATGGTAGTCTCTATGGTGCAGGTGGGCGAGGAGACAGGTGCGCTCGCCGACATGCTCACGCGCATCGCCAACACGTACGACGATGAGGTGGACAACGCCGTCGCGGGCCTTACGGCGGCGATCGAGCCGGCGCTCATCATCTTCCTCGCCGTCGTGGTCGGCACGATCGTGATCGCCATGTTCCTGCCCATGATCAAGATAATCTCCTCCGTCTCTGGCGGCGGCGGAATGTGAGGGGAGAGAAAGGAAGAAAGGGATTTGCGATTTTTCGATTTGCGATTTATGATTGCATTTGGAGATTTGTTGATTTATCAATTTAGAGGGTTCAGTTGTGGAGAGATTGATACATGGATTGGGAGTGAGGCAGATGACAATGCGAGGCGTACGCAGGCATTGTGGGCGCATTCCCGTGAAATGCGCGGGAGGGACGCAATTCATTGCGCCCGCAAATCAATCAATGCCCAAATGACCAAATGCAATCGAAAATCGCAAATCGAAAAATCGTAAATCTCTACACCTCTACACGGCTAACCCCCAAATCCCCAAATGCCTAAATCTTCAAATGCAATCGCAAATCGAAAAATCGCAAATCGCAAATCTCTACATCTCTACACCTCTACACGGCTAAAACCAAATTGTTAAATCGTTAAATGACTAAATACAATCGTAAATCGTAAATCGAAAAATCACAAATCTTAAATGACGACGCGGAGCAGACATATGGAAAATCGCAGGCCTGAGAAAAGGGCCTTCACCCTCATCGAGCTGCTGATCGTCACCGTGGTGATCCTCGCGCTCATGGGCGTGATGTTCCGTCTCACCGGCATAGCGAGCGGGGCCAGCGCCCGGGAGACCACCGTGTACAGGATGCAGTGCCTCGAGAACTGCCTCTCCGGGTACTATGCCGCATTCGGATCCTATCCGCCGGTCCCGCTCCAGGGGGCCTCGCGCAACATCTTCCGCAAGACCAGCTCGAACGACCCGTGGATACAGTCCGACGACCCGGACGACGTGGACGACAGCGAGTCGACCTTCACGGAATACCACGGCGTCGAGGCGGCGTGCAGGTCTCAGCCCGTCGAGGCAAAGTATCCGCCGCCGAGCGAGATGAAGGACCCCAACGACAGCAACAGGATGAAGAGCAGCTACGACGTGTACTCCGCCTACCAGACGCAGGTGAAAGCCGCGCTGAGCGATGGCGCGTACTCGTCCGACGCGGCGGAGAAGATCAGGAAGTGGGCGAACCGTACGCTTGAGGACGTGAGCAGTAGGCCGGGCTTCCTCACCAGCTACGAGGATACGACCTCCGCAAACGCGCTGCCGCTCTTCCGCTTCGGGCTGATGTCCTTCCTCCTTCCGCGCTACAGGTTCATGCTCGACTGCGCGAAGGGGAGCCGCGGGGGCAGCGGCACGCAGGCGTTCAACAGCGCGGTGGACGAGTTCAGGCAGTGGACGGAGTTCAACACGCTTCCGCCGAGGATGGATTCCGGCATATCATATGCCTCGTGGAAGGACTTCTGCGACATCATGGGAAGCGATGACGACTGGCAGATAGACCTCATACCGAGCCAGGCGGCGTGCGCCCGCTGGATGCCGAACCTCCGCGACATCGTGTCCGGCTCGGGGGCGACCTTCTTCGGCGTGTACGTGGGGAACGGCGGCGGGCCACTGCCATCCGTGGCGAACGCGTCGGCGTTCAGCCTCTATTTCCCCGGCGGGTACGGCGGCTCCAGCTCCACCCGCGGGTACGGGCTTCTCTCGTACACCGTAAAGGACGGCTGGGGCAACGACTTCTACTACTACTCCCCCGCGCCGTACCAGACGTACGTGCTGTGGTCGGCGGGCGCGAACGGCAAGACTTTCCCGCCGTGGGTGGACCTCGACCAGTTCAGGAACGACCACAAGAAGCTGTACGACACGGCCATCGAGTGGATGGCGGACGACATCAAGTACATGAGCACGGGGAAGTAGGGGAGAGGAAGGAAGAAAGGGATTTGCGATTTGCGATTTTTCGATTTGCGATTGCATTTGGAGATTTTAAGATTTGGTGATTTGGTTTTAGCCGTGTAGAAGTGTAGAAATGCAGGTTTCAGGAGAAGGC
>CAVFWS010000133.1:0-4105 GCA_963626295.1 Clostridium sp. CAG:138 | reverse complement strand
CGTTCGAGATCGACGCGGACGAGGCGGACGCGCTCGAGGCGGAGGACCCGTTCGTCGTCGCAAGGCGCGAGGCGCGGGCGCGGCAGGCGGGAATGGGGGACGCGGAATGACAACGAGGAACATGACGCGCGAACAGTGGCTCGCGGAGCGCAGGACGGGCATCGGGGGAAGCGACATCGCGGCGATCCTGGGCCTCAGCCCGTGGCGCACGGCGGTGGACGTGTGGCTCGACAAGACGGGCCGCTCGGGGCCGGGCGAGGAGACGGAGGCCATGCGCATAGGCACGGAGCTCGAGGACTACGTGGCGAGGCGGTACGCCGAGACGCGCGGGCGGCAGGTGAGGCGGTTCACGACCATGCTCCGGCAGGGGGTGAGGATCGGCAACATCGACAGGCTCGTGGTGCCGGAGGGGGCGAAGGTCGCCTCCGTCGGCGGCGAGGTCAGGACGGATCTCGCGCTGGAGTGCAAGACCGCGTCGTGCGCGTGGCCGGACGGGGTGCCGCTCCACTACCAGACACAGGTGCAGTGGTACATGGGCCTCGCGCCCTCCATCGCGGCGTTCGACGTCGCGGCGCTCGACCTCGTGCACAAGGCGTTCACGGTCCACCGCGTGGATCGCGACGACGAGACGATAGCGATGATGTCCGCCACGGCGGAGAGGTGGTGGCTGCGGCACGTGGAGGGTGGCGAGATGCCGCCCCCGTCGAACGAGTCCGACTGCCGCAGGCTGTGGGCGAGGTCGAATCCGGGGAAGACGGTGGCCGCGTCCGCAGAGCTGGAGGCCCGGATCGAGTCGTACAGGCGGCTCGCCTCGAAGCGCGACGCGCTGGAGGAGTCGATGTCCGAGGTGCGGGGCGCGATCTGCGCGGCGATGGGCGACGCGGAGCGCGTCGCGGACGCGGCCGGGCGCACGCTCGCGACGTGGAAGAGCGCGAAGGACAGGGCCGCGACCGACTGGGAGGCCCTGGCGCGCGAACTCGGCGCGACGGACGCGCAGATTGCGGCGCACACCTCTGCGAAGCCGGGAGCCCGCCGCTTCCTGCTGGGGAAGGTGGCATGACGGCCCGAGTTGCGAACAGGTTTATTGACTTGCGAACATGACACGGAGCCACCCCCGTGAACTCCACCAAAGCGCCGGGGAAGGAAACACGAAAGGAAACAGAGATGGGAAACGAAGTGATGGTCGGCCAGAACGCCGGCTCGATCGTGCCGAAGGGCAACGCCGCGACGATGGTCGCGCAGACGAGGGAGATGGCCGAGGCGATAGCCGCCATGCAGATGGCGAAGCTCGCGCCGCGCGACGTGGTGGCCGCGAGGGACAGGATCCTCAACGCATGCACGAGGCCGAGGCTCGCCGAGGGGGCGTGCTACTGCTACAATCGGGGCGGCACGGACGTGACGGGGCCGTCGATCCGGCTTGCGGAGATGCTGGCGCAGAACTGGGGCAACATGAGCTTCGGAATCCGCGAACTCGAGCAGCGTAACGGCGAATCGACCTGCGAGGCGTTCGCGTGGGACATGGAGACCAACGCGAGGCAGACAAAGGTATTCCAGGTGCCGCACATCCGCCACACCCGCAAGGGCGACACGCTCCTCACCGATCCGAGGGACATCTACGAACTGGTGGCGAACAACGGCGCGAGGAGGCTGAGGGCGTGCATCCTCGGGATTATCCCGGGCGACATCGTGGAGGAGGCCGTGGAGGCCTGCGACAGGACGATGGCAACGAGGTTCGAGGTGACGCCGGAGCGGCTTAAGAAGATGCTCGACGCCTTCGCGGCGTACGGGATCTCCAAGGAGCAGATCGAGGCGCGTGTGCAGTGCCACGTGGACGCGATCAAGCCCGCGCAGCTCGCCAACCTCGGCAAGATCATCAACTCCATCAAGGACGGGATGAGCAAGGCCGGGGACTGGTTCGAGAAGCCGTCTGCGGCGGGTTCGGACGGGGAGCCTCCCAAGACGGCCCCCAAGACCCTCCGCGATGCCGTAAGGGCGGCGACGGGGGCGGCGGCGGACACGCCAGACGGCAAAGGGACGGCGATGGAAGCGAATCCGGAAACGGATGGGGCTGACATTGCCGAGCTTCTCTGATCGGGGAACGACAACCGGGGGTGCGGCATGAGACAGGTCGGCCGCACCCCCGCAATGGGGATTGGCGATGCAAGAAGGAATGACAATTAAGCCGGATGCGATATGGCGGCTGTTCGAAAAATGCGGTGATTCAAAATGGCTTGGAGACATATGCCGCAAAATTGGAGGGCAGGATGTCGAACTGGACTTCGGGCAGAAACAGGTATTTGAGATACTGATTGCGGAATGCGCAATTTTCCATAATTTTCTTGCTGCCAAGCGCGAAAAAGATAGAAAACGACAGGAGGAGTGGCGAAAAAAACATTTGTCACGGTCTGTCACGGTGACTAACGGTGACCTTGGATGGATGGATGATAATCATTCATCCATTCCATCCATTCCATCCATTCCATCCAAGGAGGGAGTAGGGGTTAGGGTTATAGGGGAAGGGGATGATGGCGCGCAAGCGCGCTCCCCCTCCCTCCCGAAGATCCCGTCGCTGGGCGATGTTCTCCAGTTCGCGGCGGACGCGGCGACGAAGCCGTCCGGGGTGGCGATCCCCGAGGCGTTCGCGAGGGAGTGGCACGCGCTCATGCAGTCGGGCGGATGGCTCAACGCAAGGGGGCGCACGGTACTCACGAACTGGCGGCAGGCGCTGATCTACGCCTACCGCCGCGAGGTACAGTTCGCGAAGGAGCGGGGGAATCGCCGCGACGGCGGCGGGACGCAGCCGGAAGGGCAGATCTACCACGAGGAGGGCTATGAGAACCCGCTGTGACATATCGGCGAAGTTCGACATCGGGTCGATCCTCTCGAAGCTCGCCGAGCCGACCTGCGCGGAGCGGGCGGCGGAGGTGCCCGAAAGACGCCTCGCGGGATGGGCCAACGCAATGGCGAAGCTGCGCGGGTACCGCCACTCGCCGGAGACGCTGGATGCGCTCCATGACTACCTCGCCGGATACGGGCTTCTGCTCATGGGCGGGGTCGGGACGGGCAAGACCGAGTTCTTCCGGGCGGTGAGCGCGGCGGGGCGGACGGCGGGCCGTGCGCCGGTCGCGCTGTGGCCGATGATGGACTGCGCCGGCCGGACGGTGGCGGCGATCCGCGAGGCGTTCGCATCGCTCCGAGACCGGGAGGTGGTGCTTGACGACGTCGGGGCGGAGCCGAAGTTCAGCGACTACGGCAGCCGGTGGGAGATCCTGCCGTGGCTCATCGAGCTGCGCATGGCCTCGCCGGAGCGGACGCACTTCACGACGAACCTCACGGCGAGGGAACTGGAGGCGAGGTACGGGGCGCGGACGGTGGACAGGATGCACGAGATGGCCGCATCGGTGGCGTTCGCGGGGAAGAGCCGCCGCAGGACGAGGCCCAACGCCATCGCAGTGAGGGCGTGGAGTGCGGCGAAGGAGGGAATTCCGGTATGAGGAAGATGCGGATATGTGACCTCCCAGAACGCATGAGGGCGCAGGTCGCCGCCCAAATCGCGCCATTGGGGGCTAAAACGCCCGCTGTCGCGCCGGAATGGTTTGGAGGCACATTCTCCCGCCACGAGGCGCGGACGCGCCAGAAGGCGCCACAGAGGGCGTACAGCGGAACGCCGAACGGGACGGAGGCGAGGTACGACCGCGAGGTCTTGGGCGGCAAGGGCCGGTACGAGGCGGTCACGCTGCGGCTTCCGGGCGGGTCGAGGTACACGCCGGACTGGATGACGGTGGACGACGGCGTCGTGACGTTCCACGAGGTCAAGGGGGACTACCGTCTTCCGTCGCAGGGGAGGGCGCTCACGGCGTTCCGCGAGGCTGCCGCCGCGTTCCCGATGTGGCGGTTCGTATGGGCGACGCTGGAGAGGTCGGGCGGATGGCGCGTGGAGAGGCTGGTGGGGCTTAAAGCTTAAAACTTGGAGCTTGGGGCTTTGAGCTTTGAGCTTTGAGCTTGGGGCTTGGGAAAACGGAAGGAGACGGACATGGAGAGACGGGAATACTACGGGCGGCGGGAGCTCGCCGAATGGAAGCGGGACATGAGGCGCGTCGCGGAG
>CAVFWS010000132.1:0-4430 GCA_963626295.1 Clostridium sp. CAG:138 | reverse complement strand
GTGCCCTCCGCGTTCCCGTAGGGTATGACGACGCTGTATCTTATCCTCTTCTCCACGTTCTCTATGTTCTCCACGGCTAAATGTCACAGGGCGTCAGAACCAGGACTTCCGAAAAGCCGGGCGATGGATCGTTCCCGGTTGAACATCTTATCGGAAAGAGCCTTGGCTCGTTCTCCGCAGGCCTTGCCTTCCCCTGTGCGAGACATGAGAGCCATCTCCTTGAACTTTGCGGCGACATCATCCAAGTCATCGGGATCGGACGTGCAGCCGAGATTGGCCTCCCTGATCAGGTCGCTGGCTTCGCCATTGAGTATTCCGAATATCGGCTTGCCGGCCTTTATGTAGGACTGAAACTTCGCCGGGAGCGTCTGGCAATACCTGTCTGTGAGCGAGATGATCAGCACGTCGGCGTTGGCGAACCATTTCGGCATATCCGCTCTTGGCTGGCGGCCGCAAAACCTGACGCCCTTCACGCCGCCAAACCTCCCCTTCAGCGGCTCAAGCAAGACTCCTCCGCCGACAAGCCAGAGTTCCGCCTCCGGCAGGGCGGCACGGGCGAATCCTGAAATCACGTTGTCAAGGTTCTGGGGAATCCCCATGTTCCCGGCAAACATGAAGACGGTTTTCCCTTCGTCATCTTTTGGCGGCAGCTCCATGCCGGACGGCTCCCACTGCGGAATCCATTCGGCATCGCGCCCGGTCAGCTCCTTGATCCTCTTGACATACCGTCTACAGCTGACCGTTATCCTGTCGCACCGAGCGTAGATGAACCTGACAAAGGCGTCAAGAAGTCGTTTCTTCAGCGTGGACGGCTTGAACCCAAAGCCCCAGACGGCATCGGGCCACAGATCCTGCGTCCAGATCGTTATCTCCTTTCGCCAGGCCCACTTAAGGGGGACTACCGCACTTGCCATGGTCAGCGCCGCCGTATGGTAGACAAGCACCTTGTCGAACCGGCGCCCGTTCCACAACGCCCACAGGCTCGTCAGCAGCGCGAAGTGAAGATAATTGAGGACTTTCCTCTTGACGCTCGCATTGTATCCGAAGACCGTGCTGACGCGGTGGACGGGGATGTCGTTGAACTCGCGCGTGGTTTGGAAGGCCCTGTTCCTGTATCCGTCATATATCCTGTCAAAAGGATAGCTCGGCACCTGCGTCAGCACCTCCACGTCATGACCCTGCCGCTTCCATTCCGCGGCAAGGTCGTTGACGAGGAAATCCTCCGGATAGAACCGCTCGACGACGATAAGGACCCTTGACACTTACACGTCCAGTCTGAATGTATCGGGATTCGCTGGGTCATACACCTCGTTCGCCCACATGAGCGTCACCACGTCCGAGTCGCCGACATTGACGATGTTGTGCGCGTAGCCGGGAGGTATGCGCACGACCTCCAGCCTCTCTCCGCTCACCCTGTACGTGATGACCGTTCCGTTCGGATCGTCGGCCATGCGGAAGTTGACCTCTCCCCTGCCGCTCACGACAAGGAACTTCTCATGCTTCGTCTGGTGCCAATGCTGCCCCTTCGCGACTCCCGGTCTCGAGACGTTGACGCTGACCTGCCCGCGGTCCGCCGAACGCAGGGCTTCCGTGAAGCTGCCGCGATCGTCGCGATGCATGGTGAGCGGATAGCTGAACCCGTCCTCCGGCAAGGCTGCAAGATAAGTCGCGTAGAGTTTCCTTATGAAGCCGTCCCGCTGGTCAGGCACCATCAGGCTCTCCGGCTCGTTGCGGAAGCTCCTGATCAGCCCCACGATCTCCCCCAGCGACCTCGTATAGCTCGGCTCGACGGAATACGTCTTCGCAAGCCCTGCGTTCCTCGCGGACGAGAGATCCAGACACCCGGCAAAGCTCCTCACGACATCATCGACATACACGAGCGTCACCGTCGCCGAAGGATCGCGCACCACGATCGGCAGGTCTCTCGCGACGTTGTAAACCCAGGTCGCCACCGCGCTGTTGTAGTTCGGGCGGCACCACTTCCCGAAGACATTGGCGAGGCGATAGACGAAAACCGGCGCGCCCGTTCTCCCGCCATACGCCCGCACCGCGTCTTCGGCCGCAG
The DNA here is from genome assembly GCA_963626295.1 of Clostridium sp. CAG:138. GTDB lineage: Bacteria > Verrucomicrobiota > Kiritimatiellia > RFP12 > UBA1067 > UBA1731. The sequence goes on along the minus strand of CAVFWS010000132.1, from coordinate 2,365 downwards.
CCTTGCTCCTCCCGTAGTCGTTGTCAAGCGCGGCCTGTATGCTGGAGCTGAGCAACACCGGCGGCGGACTCGGCCTCGACGCCAGCCTTTCAAGGAGTTGTTCGGTGAAGGCCGCGTTTCCGGCCTTGAACTCGGCAGGGTCCTTCGGACGGTTCACGCCCGCAAGATGCATCACGAAGTCGCATGCCGCCGCGTAGCCGTCAAGTTTCCCCTCGTCGCCGAGGTCGTATTTCAGCACCTCGACATTGGGCATCTGCCCAAGCGCGAGGCAGATGTTCCGCCCGACGAACCCCTTCGCCCCCGTCACCAGCACCTTCATTCGCCCCACACCCTTCTCTTGACATAGTCCGTGTAGCTCAGGATGATCCGGACGACCTTTTCGCTCACGTCGGGCATTGAATAGTCACGCACCTTCCGGCATGGACTGGCGACGTCAAGCTGCGCCAGAGCCTGAAGGACGCGCTCCCTGTTCTGCCCGACCATCATCACCGCCGCCTCTTCCATCGCTTCCGGACGCTCATGCGCCTCGCGAAGGTTAAGGGCCTTGAACCCGAGGATGCTCGACTCCTCGCTGATGGTGCCCGAGTCGGAAAGGACGGCCTTCGCGTTCAGCTGCAGGGCGAGATACTCGGTCAGCCCCATCGGCTTCATGAGCTTCACGAGCGGGCTGAACGCGACGCCCTTCTTCTCGATCATCTTGCGGGTGCGCGGATGCGTGGAAACCACGATTGGCAACTTGTACGCCTCCGCGATCCCGTTCAGGCACTCGACAAGATTCCGGAAGTGACGCTCCTCGGCGATGTTCTCCTCGCGGTGCGCGCTCACGACGAAGTATTCGCCCCTCTCAACGTCCAGGGCGTGAAGGACTTTGGCCTCGTTCGCCGCAACCTTCGGCATTTGCCCGGTCAGCACCTCCAGCATGGGCGAACCGGTCTTGATGACCTGATCCGGCGGAAGCCCCTCGCGCAGCAGATACTCTCGGGCGATGCTCGAATAGCAGAGCTTGATGTCGCTGATGTGGTCGACGATCTTGCGGTTCGACTCTTCCGGCACGCGCTGGTCGAAGCAGCGGTTTCCCGCTTCCATGTGGAAGATCGGAACGTGGCGCTTCTTCGCGGCGATCGCACAGAGACAGCTGTTCGTGTCTCCGAGCACAAGGAAGGCGTCGGGCTTCACCTCTTCAAGGACAGGGTCGATCGCCTCAAGAATCTTGCCCGCCGTCACCGTCGCGTTCCCGCCGGCGGCATTGAGGAAGTAATCCGGCCTCTTAAGCCCCAAATCCTCAAAGAACACCTCGTTCAGTTCGTAGTCGTAGTTCTGGCCCGTGTGGACGAGGACGTGGGCAATCGCCGGGCTCGCCTCCAGCTTCTTCAGCACGCACGCCAGCCGAATGATCTCGGGTCTCGTGCCGACGACCGTCATCACCTTTAGCTTCTTCATAAGAGCCTCCTGAAATCTTCGTTCCATGCTCATGCGCTCCGACCCTGCAAAACGAGAGCCGCAGCCCATCCGTTCCGGCTTCAGATCCCGAACTCCTCATGTATCAAAGGCAGCTTCAGAAGCAATTCCTTCATGCCCCCGACATCAAGGCGCGTCGTGTTGTGCGAATGGTATGTGTCAAGCGTCGGCGCGATCTGCTGCCCCTCAATGAAATACTTGTCGTAATTGAGATCGCGCGAGTCGGCCGGAATGCGGTAGTAGCCCCCCAGGTCAATCGCCTTCGCCATTTCCTCGCGCCCGACGAGCGTCTCGTAGAGCTTCTCGCCGTGACGCGTGCCAATCACCTTGACTTCGGTCTTCGCCGCCAGGCCACGGAGCCGGGAGCCCTCCTTCGCCAATTCGAGAACCGCCCGGGCCAGCGTCTCAATCGTCGCCGCCGGCGCCTTCTGGACGAACAAGTCGCCGTTTTCGCCATGTTCCCACGCGAACAGGACGAGATCGACCGCATCCTCAAGCGTCATCATGAACCGCGTCATTTTCGGATCCGTCACCGTGAGCGGATTGCCGGCCTTTATCTGGTCGATGAAGAGCGGGATCACGCTGCCACGGCTCGCCATCACGTTGCCGTAGCGCGTACAGCAAATCGTCGTCGCCGCGCCCTTGCCAAGCGACCGCCCCTTGGCGACCGCGACCTTCTCCATGAGCGCCTTGCTCATCCCCATCGCATTGATCGGATAGGCGGCCTTGTCCGTGGAAAGGACAACCACGGTCTTGACGCCATGCGCGACCGCACTTTCGAGAACGTTGTTCGTGCCCACCACATTCGTCAGCACGGCCTGCATCGGGAAGAACTCGCAGCTCGGCACCTGCTTCAACGCCGCGGCCGAGAAGATGTAGTCCACGCCCGGCATCACGCCGTCCACGC
>CAVFWS010000131.1:0-4505 GCA_963626295.1 Clostridium sp. CAG:138 | reverse complement strand
GCATCGCCGTGACCGGACGCCAGCTCGACGTCCAGTTCTGTCCGACGTCGGTCGAGATGGCGGTGATGCTGGAGAACGGCCGCACGCAGATCGCGTCGCATCTCTCGGCGAAGATCGCCTCGTTCAACGTCACGGTCGACGTCCGCAAGAAGCGCGCGTAGGGAGTCTCGCCGCGACTTGGCGGCAGCCCGCGCGGGGCTTTGCGCCAAATAAATCGAGCGGGCGCTTTTCGCCAGATAGGTTCACTTTGGGCTTGTGGAGAGGACTTCGCATCCGTCCTTCGTGATCAGCACGAGGTCCTCGATGCGGATTCCGAACTCGCCTTCGACGTAGACGCCAGGCTCTATCGTGACGAGCATTCCGGGCCTCAGGATGGTCTTGGACCGCGACGAGGCGACCGGGCATTCGTGGATCTCTATCCCGACGCCGTGCCCGAGCGCATGGCCGAAGCGCCTGCCGTATCCGGCCCTCCGTATGATGCGCCGCGCCACGGCGTCGAGCTCGCGGCCCGTCATGCCGGGACGCGCCTCTGCGATGGCGGCGAGGTTCGCCCTCAGGACAAGATCGTAGGCCTCGCGGTATTTCTCCGACAGTCCCCAATCGGCATCGGGCCTGACGCACCGAGTCATGTCCGAGCAGTAGCCGTCGAGCCTGACGCCCATGTCCACGAGCAGCGGTGCGCCCTTGTCCCATACCGTATCGTCGGGCACGTGGTGGCATTCGGCGGCATTCCTGCCCACGCACACGATCGTCTCGAATGCCTCTCCGTCCCCAAGCGCATTCATCCATGCGCGGACTATCCGCTGCATCTCCCTTTCCGTCATCCCGTGGCGGAACTCCTTAAGGGACTCCTGCCAGATGCGGTCGTTGAGGGCTTCGGCGGCGGCGGCCTTGGCGATCTCCACCGGCGTCTTCACTGCGCGGAGCAGAAGGAGGCATTCGCCGACATCGACGAGCGAAGCCCTGCGGAACGTCTTCGCGAGGGCGAGATACCCGGATGCGGTGATGCCGCCCTCGTAGCCGAGCCTGAACGGGCCGCTGCGGGGAAGCTTCAGCCGGTCCGGGCCGAAGCTGCGGATGTCGCGGACCCTGATCCACGGCGCTTCGCGCCTTGCGGCGGGGATGTACCTGAAGTCGGTGTAGAATTCGGCGGAGCCGTCCGCCGCCACGGCAAGGCGCCCGTTGTCGCAGCCGAACCCGATGAGTCCCTTCAGGTTGGCCTCATCGCATACGATCGCGGCGGCGATGCCGCGCCGCTTCAGCCTGGCGGCGAATGTCTGGAGCCTATCGGCGAACGGATTGGTTGCGTTTCCCGTATTCATGCCCGTGGATGGTATTTGTGGTGTATCTCGCCAAGTCGCGTCCCGTCGACGTGCGTATACACCTGTGTGGTGGATATCGATGCGTGGCCAAGCATTTCCTGTATTGCGCGGATGTCCGCCCCGTGGGCAAGCAGGTGCGACGCGAAGCAGTGCCGGAGCACGTGCGGCGATACGGCCGATGCGTCTATGCCGACGGCCGCCGCGCGCTGCCTCAGCATCTTGAATACGCCCATGCGGGTGAATTTCCTGCCGAGCCGCGTCACGAAGAGATGGCGCTCGGCGGCATTTCCGCGTGTGAACAGGTCGCGGACGGATTCGAGGTATCTGGTGATCGCCGCGCCTCCCGCGTGTCCGAGGGGGATGATCCTGTCCTTTGACCCCTTGCCTGTGCAGCGGATGAAGTCCGAACCCTCCACAATGGCTTCCACCGTAAGGTCGCAGAGCTCGCTCACGCGGAGACCGCAGCCATACAGCAGCTCGAGCATCGCCCTGTCGCGGACGTCACGCGGTTCCGTCCCGGAGACCGAATCCAGAAGGCGGCGCATCATGTCCTCCGGCAGCGTCTTGGGGAGGGCGACGTTCTTCTTCGGGGCCTCAAGGCCTTCTGTCGGGTCTGCGGCCATGAACCTCATCTCCTTGAGGTGCGCGAAGAATTCCCTGATCGAGACGAATGCGCGGGCCCGCGACGACGGTTGCATCTCCTCGTGCAGAAGCACGTTGAGGTACGCCACCACATCGGCCCTCGTCACATCCGCCGCAGAGCGCCGCCCGCTTGCGGCCGCATGGTGGACGAAAGCGCGGACATCGCGGAGATACGCTTCCTGCGTGTTCTCCGAGAGCCCGCGCTCAAACGCCAGAGAGGCGGCGAACGAATCCATAGCCTCCTCGAATCCTGAACCGGCCATGACGATCCGCGCCGCCCCCGTCGGTCAGCAGCGTCCCTTCGAATGGAGGAACCTGAACGACTCCGTGATCGCCATGAGGGAATCCTCGTGCCTCTCGCACTCGACCACGTACCACTTTACGCCATCGGCATCGGTGACCGGGAAGAGGCGGTCCCATTCGACGCCCTTGGCCCCGTCCCCCGGCTTGCCGAGGATCGCGTTGAAGCCCTTAACGCCCTTGCCCATGCCGTTTTCCTTCGCGTGCAGCGTAGGCGAGCGGTGCGGGTACTTCCTGTACTGCTCGCAGGGGTCTTCGCCGGCGCACGTCGTCCAGCCGACGTCCTGCTCCATGCAGACGGCCTTGTCGGTGTTCGAGAAGAAGTAGTCCCAGTAGCTCGTGCCGTCCTGCATCTTCAGCTGGAACTCGCCCATGTGGTTGTGCAGCCCGATGCGGCAGCCGACCTTCGCCGCGTCCGCGGCCGCCCTGTTGTAGTGTTCGGCGAGCCGCTTCAGGAAGTCGTCCAGCGGGACGTCCTTGGCGGGGAAGTTCCCGCCGCCGGGGCAGATGACGAGATCGTTGCCGTAGGACATGTTGAAGTCGCAGGTACGCTTGAGGACCTCGGGGTCATACGTCCACTTCTTCGTGTCGAGGCCGAAGGCATTGGTGTTCACGTGCGTGCCGCAGGCCACGAGGCCGGCATCCGCGAGCATTGTCCTGAGCGTCTTGGCGTCGTTGCCGTAGTACCCGGCGAACTCCACGCCCCTGTAGCCGATGGCGGCCACGTCCTTCAGGGCCTGGGCGAGTCCCACACCCTGGGAGACGACCTTGCCGGACTTGTCCTTCTTGCCGCCGATGTAGGTGCGGATCGAGTAGAGCTGCACGGCCACCTGGCTCTTGCCGCCGCAGCAGAGGCAGCGGCATCCCGGAAGGGCGGCGGCGGATGCCGCCGCGAACGTGGATCCCAGGAACGAACGACGATTCATGTTCATGTCTTTGTTTCTCCTTATTGTTGTCGGAAATACGTTTGGGCGAGAGGGCCTATCGCGGAAGCCCGAGGGCCTCCGCGACGGCGGCGCCGAATGCGTTTGCCATCGACCGCATCCCGAGGTCGTTCGGGTGGCATCCGTCCACGGTCCCGTCGAGGTCGCCGGTGTACATCCTGTCCTTCGGAAGGTAGACGAGCCTCTTCCAGCCCTCCGCCACGAGCCTGTCGTAGAGCTTCCGGATGAACCTGTCCTTTTCGTTCGGTCCCTTCATGTACACGTCGCACTGCTCGGCCATTACGATCGGCACGTCCGGACGCTTTGCGCGGAGGTTGCGGATGAACCTCTCGTAGTTCTTCTCGACGGAGCGGCCGGGTTGGGACGCGCTTTCGTGGAGCCCCATGTTCCAGAGGCAGTCGAGCACGTAGCAGCTCGCGTCTATGGCGGCGAGGTGCTCGCTCATCTCGTACTCCATCACGCCGGAGCCCGAGAACCCGAGGTTCACGATCGGCACGTCGAGGTCGCGGCCCACGATCGAGGGGAACGCGAGGCCCGGGCGGGAGGCGCACCCCCCGTGGGTGATGGACGTGCCGTAGAACACCACGGGCTTGCCGATGCCGCTCTTGCGCGGGGGCAGCGGCTCGACCTTGGCGTCCTTCTCGATCCCGAGGGAGAAGGACTTTATCCCGTTGTACAGCGGGAGGTTCACGAGGCACGGCGTGCCGGGCGTCCACCACACGCGCAGGGTCCCGCCATTTGCGGCATCGCGGATGCGCCCCGTATTCACGTAGCGCCACTTGCCGGCGCCGTCCATGCGGTAGACGTCGATCCCGGAGACGCCCGTCGCCGGCATGTGGTCCATCGCGAGGTTTGTGCTGTAGGGCGTCCAGCGGAAGTCGAGCGTCCTGGAGTCGGTGGTGAACCGGAACTGCAGGCCTGCCGAGTGGTGCTTCATGTAGCGCACCCCGCCGTTGACGTTTGTCGTCACGTTCCGCGGAAGCCTGTCGTAGAACGCCTCCACATCATCGAAGTATTTGCCTTCAAGCGGAAGGCACCGCCCGTCGATCCACTTTACGCCGTTCGTGTCGACGGTGGCATTGGCGAGGGCCATTCGGAGATCGTACTTCTCCACCTCGTTCGCCTGCGCCGTCGCGTTGGTGGCGACCGATGGGTTCGTGGAGGCAAGTCCGGCGGACGCAAGCGCCGCCACGGCAAGGATGGGCAACATCTTTTTCATGGCGGACGATTATACCATGAAAGTGGTGGTGGGGCAAGGATTCGAACCTTGGAAGGCGTAAGCCAGCAGATTTACAGT
>CAVFWS010000130.1:0-4540 GCA_963626295.1 Clostridium sp. CAG:138 | reverse complement strand
GATTGCGTCGGCTCACACGGAGTGGCTTGACGCGCAAGACGCTTCCCGAACTATGCCGCCCAGGACCCGCAGCTGGCTGTTGCGTCCTTAAGCACCTTGCATTATACCATATTTCCCCGCCCGCGTGGGGAGACGGTTTCTTCTCGAATGATTTGTCTGCGGCGCGATATGGGGTAGGGAGAATATGGTACAATACGCGAATCGTTAATCAGGAGTGAACATGAGAAGAACCGGCAAGGGCGAACCAATGAACGTCACGCGCAAGATCATATCGGCGCATCTGGTGGAGGGCGATCCGAATACGGATCCGGAGCTTGGGATCCGCATAGACCAGACCCTTACGCAGGATGCCACCGGCACGATGGCGTACCTGCAGTTCGAGTCCATGGACGTCCCTCATGTGCGCAATGAGCTCGCCGTCTCGTACGTGGACCACAACACGGTTCAGATCGGCTTCGAGAATGCGGATGACCACGACTTCCTCCAGTCCGTCGCGAGGAAGTACGGCATCGTCTACTCCAAGGCCGGGAACGGCATATGCCACCAGCTGCACCTTGAGCGTTTCGGCAGGCCCGGCAAGACGCTCCTCGGGAGCGATTCGCACACGCCGACGGGCGGCGGCGTCGGAATGGTCGCGATCGGCGCGGGCGGCATCGACATCGCCGTGGCGATGGCCGGCGGCGCGTTCCACATACCCACGCCGAAGGTGCGCGGCATCAGGCTTGCGGGTCGTCTGCCGAAGGGCACGAGCGCGAAGGACGTGATACTCAAGGTGCTTGAGCGCTTCGGCACCAAAGGGAACGTCGGCTGGATATTCGAGTATTTCGGCCCCGGCGTGAAGACGCTCGACGTGCCGAGCCGCGCTACCATAGCGAACATGGGCGCGGAGCTTGGCGTGACCACGAGCGTATTCCCGAGCGATTCGGTGACGAGGCAGTTCCTCGAGGCGCAGGGACGCGCAGGCGACTGGGTGGAGCTTGTCGCCGACAGGGGCGCGAAATACGATGACGTGTGCGAGATAGACCTTTCCAAGATCGAGCCGCTGATGGCCGCTCCGCATTCGCCCGGCAACATCGTGCCCGTGCGCAGGATGGCCGGAACGAAGGTCAACCAGATCATGATCGGCTCCTGCACCAACAGCTCGTATCGCGACATCAGGACGGTCGCCCTCATGCTGAAGGGCAGGCACGTAGCCGACGATGTGGAGGTGGGGATCGCGTGCGGATCCCGCCAGGTCGTCTCGATGCTCGCCGAGGACGGCTCTCTCGCCACGCTCGTGAAGGCAGGATGCCGCATCCTCGAGAACGCGTGCGGATTCTGCATCGGTGCGCACATGAGTCCGCGCACGGGGGCGATCTCCCTCCGCACGAACAACCGCAATTTCGAGGGGCGCAGCGGAACGAAGTCCGCACAGGTGTATCTTGTCTCGCCGGAGACGGCGGCGGCGAGCGCGCTTGCCGGCAGGATCGCCGATCCGCGCAGGAACACGGTCAGGGCGGTTGCCGCCCCGGCAAGGTTCCTGATCGATGACACGATGTTCCTCTATCGCGAGACGGCCCGCAAGGGCGTCCGCGGCGCGAAGATCGTGCGCGGGCCCAACATCGCCCAGGTGCCGAAGGGCGAACCGCTCCCCGCTTCGTTCAGCGGCGTGTGCGCGATAAAGGTCGGCGACAAGATCACCACCGACCATATCATGCCTGCCGGTGCGCGGCTTAAGTTCCGCTCGAACATACCCGAGTACGCGAAGTTCGTGTTCGAGCCGTGCGACAGTTCGTTCCATGACCGCTGCGTAGCGAACAGGAAGGCCGGCCTTGCGAACGTCATTGTCGCGGGGGAGAGCTACGGGCAGGGATCGAGCCGCGAGCATGCCGCGCTTTGCCCGATGTATCTTGGCGTGAAGGCCGTGCTCGCGAAGTCGATAGAGCGGATACATCGCGCCAACCTGATCAACTTCGGCATAGTGCCGCTCCTGTTCGACAATCCGAAGGACTACGATGCGATATCCTCCGGCGACAGGCTGGAGTTCGCGGACATCCGGGCGGCGATCGAAGGGGACGGCAAGGTCGCGGTGCGCATGGGCGGCAGGACCGTCACGGCCACTGCCGCGCTTTCCGCCCGCGAGAAGGAGCTTGTCCTCGCCGGCGGACTGCTCGCATCGCTGAAGTGACGCGGGCGGTTTCGATGTTGCCATAGTGTAAAACGGAGCGGAAGCGAAATGAATCTGTTGAGCCTTTTGATCGCACGTCCGCACTCTCGCTCATCGCTCAGGTGAGCGAGGGCTTCCGCCGCGCCATCGAAAGCGGCGTATATCGCCTCGGCGACACTTTCCCGCAAATAATCGACTGACGCAATGGACTTCTGAAAGGCCATTATGGTATAATATGGCAAGTCAATGGCTTTTTAGGAAACAGTTGTGATAATCGGAACGATAGATTCAATCTTGGCAGATGTCGCATCCATGCTTCGGCGTGAGAGGCTTCAGCGCAATTTGTCCCGCCAGACCGTTGCAGACAGGAGCGGCCTTTCGTTGACGGCCGTGAAGAATCTCGAATCGGGGAAGGACTCGGCGCTGTCGACGTTCATCCAGGTTTGCCGCACGCTGGGCAAGGACGAATGGATTTTGACGTTGGGACCGGCCAATGCGGTCTCGATCACAGACTATGCGAAGCGCGGAAACCGTCCGCGCCTGCGTGCGGCGAAGGCAAAAAAGGCGAAATAATCATGTACAATCACGTCAAGGTCATCGAGGCGTTCATCTGGGGACGGCATGTCGGAACGATTGCGCCGAAGGCCGGGCTTCATTATCGGTTTGAGTACGATCCGGATTTTCTGAACTCCGGCATTGAGCTGGCTCCGTTTGAGCTGCCGTTGCGGTCGGGCGAGTTTTCGTTCCCGAACCGTTCATCCTCGGCATTCTACGGGTTGCCTGCCGTCTTTGCGGATTCGCTCCCGGATTCGTTCGGCAATTCCGTCATTGACGAATGGATGGAGCGGCAGGGCGTTTTCGCGAGTTCGGTCACGCCGCTCGACCGGCTTGCCTACGTGGGTTCGCGCGCGATGGGCGCGTTGGAGTATCAGCCTGAACGTGGCCCTCGCTACGAGCCGAAGCTGGCTTTGCGCATGAAAAGCGTCGTTGAACAGGCGCGGCAAGTCCTGTCCCGAAAGATTGACGGGAAGCCGAGACCGATCGCCCTGCGGGAGATCTTCCGTGTCGGCACGTCAGCCGGTGGCGCACAGGCGAAAGCCATCGTCGGTTGGAATCGTCAGACGGATCGGTTCTGTCTGCCGTACGGGGAATTGCCTAATGGCTTTGAGCATTGGATCGTCAAGATCACTCCCGACGAGCGTCCCTATTCCGGCCTTGCGGAATACCGCACCTACGAAAAGGCGCGGGCTTGCGGGATTGACATCAGCGAGTCCTGCCTCTATGAGGTGGACGGGAAGCGGCATTTCATGACGCGCCGCTTTGATCGGGAAGGAAACCGCAAGTTCCACATCCAGACCTTCAGGGCCATGCGTGCGCTACCGCCGGATGTCTCGCTGGAAATGAATTCTTACGGACAGCTGTTTGCGACGATGGTTGAGCTGAAGATCGGCTACGAGGGACTGGAGGAGATGTTTCGCCGCATGGCGTTCAATGTCTATTCCGACGAGTCGGACGACCATTCCAAGAATTTTTCCTTTCTTCTGAAAGAAGGTGGACGTTGGCAGTTGGCGCCCGCATATGACCTGACGGGCGGTGTGCCGTCTGAGGTGCCACTGGACGATGCGCGACGGCAATGGGAGAACTGCCATGCGCTTTCCATCAACGGCAAGCAGTCCAACATCACGGACGACGACCTGTTGACGGTCGCCGCGCGCTATGGCATCGGCACGGCGCCAAAAGTGCTGGCGACAATCAAGGCGGCCTTCGCCTGAAAGCACATTCCGTCTTATCCAACGTCTGGTCTGAGGCTGTCGATGCGGCATCGGCCGGCGTCCGGCTCGGCGTCGCCGACTGGTCCCTTTTCGGGAACGGAGTGGAAACGAAATGAATCTGCGGCGCATATCGCCTCGGCGACACGTTCCCGCAAATAAGCGGCCGACGCACTGGCCTTCTGGGCTATCTGTTCTTGACGTAATAGGGCTTGGCGGTCTTTGGGAATTTGGCAAGCAGTTCCTTGTCCTGAGTGTACAGGCTACAGCGAAGTTCATTGGCCAAGGCAACGAACTGGGCGTCGTATCCGGTGATGCCATATTCCGCCACAAGGGCGAAGATGTCTTCAGCCATCGGATCTCGTTCGTAGGGTTCAAGCGCCTCTGTCAGCGTGTTCAACAGGAACGAGGCTTTTTCGGTAGGCAGACCTCTTGCCCTGATCATTGTCGCCAAGATGTTTGTGACTTCATAGCGCCAAAGGCGCGGCACATACCATTCGCCGTCCGCTGCACGCAGATTGAGCGCCGATTCTGTCGCCGCGCTTTCAAGGATGCACGAGGCGATCAGGTTCGAGTCGGCGACAATCATTTCCGTCCCGCTTTCTTTGCGGCATCAATCTCAGCC
>CAVFWS010000129.1:0-4751 GCA_963626295.1 Clostridium sp. CAG:138 | reverse complement strand
GCAGGGCCGTCTCCTCGCCGCAGACGAACGCGCCGGCGCCGAAGCGGAGCTCGATGTCGAACGAGAATCCGCTGCCGAGGATGTCGTCCCCCAGCAGGCCGAGCTCACGGGCCTGCGCGATGGCGACCTGGAGACGGTGGATTGCGAGCGGGTATTCGGCGCGGATGTACACGAACCCCTTCGAGGCCCCGATCGCATAGCCGGCGATCGTCATGGCCTCCAGGATCGAATGGGGGTCGCCCTCAAGCGTAGAGCGGTCCATGTACGCGCCGGGATCTCCCTCGTCGGCGTTGCAGACCATGTACTTCTGCCCCTTGGGCTGCTGCTGGGCGAAGCGCCACTTAAGCCCCGTGGGGAACCCTGCGCCCCCGCGGCCGCGAAGGCCGGACTTCAGCATCTCGTCCACGACCTGCTCCGGGGTCATCTCGAAGAGCACCTTCTCGATGGCCTTGTAGCCGTCGCGCGCGATGTAGTCCTCGATCTTCTCAGGGTCGATCACGCCGCAGTTGCGGAGCACGATGCGGTACTGCTTCTGGTAGAACGGGATGTTCGCCTCCGAGACCAGCAGCTTCGCCTGCTCGGGATCGTAGCACAGGCGCTCCACCACGCGGCCCTTGACGAGATGCTCCGCGATGATCTCCGCGACGTCCTTCTCCTGCACCTGCACGTAGAACGTACCCTGCGGAAGTATCTTCACGATCGGACCCTGCTCGCAGAAGCCCAGGCACCCGGTCGCCACCACCTGCACCTTCTCGGCAAGCCCCGCCTCTGCCAGCTGGCTCCTGAACGCATCGACGATCCTGTCGCCGCCGCCGGAGCAGCAGGCGGTGCCGCCACAGATGAGTACGTATGATTCGTATGCCATTGCGATTCCCCCTTAGCCCTGCTTGACGATATCCACGGACGGACGTTCGCAGATCTTGGCGTCGATGAGCGACTTCCCTATGATGTGCTTCTCCACGATCTCCCTCGCCATCGCGGCATCCACGTTCCCGTAGATCACGGAGGGCATTCCGGGGACGACGACCTCTACCGTGGGCTCGGAATGGCAAAGCCCCATGCATCCCGTCTGCCGCACCAGGACATTGGTCAGGGCCTTCTCGTTCAGCGCCTCGATGAGCGTGGTGAACGTCTCCTTCGCGCCGGCGGCGATGCCGCAGGTGCCCATGCCCACGATCACCTGCACGTCCTTGTTGGAGTTGTCGCGCATCTCCATCGCCTTCTGCTTCTCGCTGCGCATCTTGCGCAGATCATCAAGAGTCAACTTAGCCATTTTCCGGTCCTCCTTACCCCAACTTGCGGTATTTCTCGATTATTTCCTTGACGTCCTTCGTCTCAAGCTTGCCGTGGACCTCCCCGTTCACGACGGCGACGGGAGCGAGGCCGCAGCAGCCGAGGCATCGCACCGCCTCCACGGAGAACAGCCCGTCCTCCGTGGACGTGTTGAGCCCGACGCCAAGGAGCTTCTCGAACTCCTTGATCAGATCGTCGCCTCCGCGAAGATAGCACGCCGTGCCGAGGCAGACCTGCACGTTGTACTTGCCCGCCCTCTGGAGACGGAAGAAGTTGTAGAACGTGATCACCCCATATATCTTGGCGAGCGGGACCTCCAGCAGGCGCGAGGTCTCTATCGCTATCTCACGGGGAATGTACCCGTAAGTCTGCTGAACGCGGTGCAACACCATTATCAGGTTGCCCGGCTTCTGCTTCCACTCTTCGATGAACGCCTTGAGTTCCGGCGTCATCGTCTCCAGTTTTCCGCTCATCTTGCTTTCCTCGGTTGGTTAACGGACATAGGCTCACCAAAAATGGGGAGCATTATCCCACACACAACCGCAGTTAGGCAAGTATAACTTGCAGGAAAACAGAAGGCGCAGCATTTCAGATTAGGCCGACGAGGCTGCAGACCAGATACAGGAGCGCAACCACTGCCAGTCCCGCACCGACCTCAATGTTCGTTCTGACTCGCCTTTCCATGGCATTCTTCTCCTTTCAAACGCCATGGAGTATCGCATATCCGTGTTAGGATATCGTGAGGAAAGCGTTATTTTTCGGTTCATCGAGGTTTGCAGCCGCGAAGTGCATCCAGACCCCGCCGCAGACGGCTCATGCCGCCTGCGGAGCTTACGGAGACGCGGAGGAACGCATCCCTCGCGCCACGCACGACTGCGAACCTGTCCGAGTGGAATACGCGCACGCCCGCCCCGCGGCACCGCCGCTCGATCTCCTGTCCGCGTCCCGACGTTCCCGGCATTGGAAGTGTCCTGAAAAGCCTCGGCTCTTCATCGCCCGCACGTTCGCATCCGAAAACGCCGTCGAACAGCCGATTCGCCTTCGCGGCCTCGGTGGCCTTGGCGGCTATGATGGACTCGGCCGCGCCGGACAGGACAAGCTCCCCAAGTATCTCGGCATCGAGCGGACTCGCCTTTATGGCCGCATGGTGGAGTCCGGCAAGAAGGCGCCCCCGCACCGATTCCGGCGCACAGACGTATGTGGCGCGGAGCCCCGGCGCAAGAAGCCGTGTCGTCCCCGAAAGGTACACCGTGGACTGAGGCAGACGCGAAAACAGCGTTTTCCGCCTTCTGTCTGGCGCACGGAGCGACGCATCGTCCTCAAGCACGAGAAGCCTGCGTCGCGAAGCGACTTCCGCCAGCTCGTCTTTCCTGCGCTCCGGCATCGTAATGGTGGTGGGGTTCGCGCAGTCTGGCATCAGGAACACCCCCTTTGCCCCATGGCGCGCGGCGGCCTCATCCAGCTTCCCCGGGCACATGCCATCCGCATCCCCGGCGACAGGCACAAGCCTTACGCCGGCGAGACGGGCAAACGCAAGGAGGTTCGCATACGTGAATGCGTCCACGGCAATCGCATCCCCCACGCCAAACACCGAAAGGAGCGCCGTCGAGATCGCCCCCTGCACGCCGGGGAACACGGCAATGCCGTCCTCCGGCGCATCCACTCCGCAGCGCGCAAGCCAATGCCGTCCCGCCGCCCGGTGCCGCATGAGGCCGTCTCGGCCGCCATACGAGAACAACCGCCGCGCCGTTTCCCTTGACAGGACCTTCTGTGCCGCCGCGACGACAGCCGCCGCACCCACCTCCGGAAACGACTGGACTACCCCGAGGTCGATGAGCGCATCATCGTCTGAGGACTCCGTAATCCCCGGAACCGAAGATACGAACGTGCCGCGTCCGGTAACGCCGTAGACAAGCCCCTTCGCGCGGCAGACCCCGTATGCACGGGTGACAGTTGTGAAGTCGATGTCGAGAAAGTCGGCAAGCTCGCGCTGCGGCGGCAGACGCGTCCCCGGCGGCAATGCGCCCGCACGCACGTCATGCTCAAGCGCGGCGGCAAGCGCAAGGTAGATAGGCCCAGGCCCAAGCGCAGTGCGCACAGGCCTCCAGCTCATCGGATAGTTCTCGAACGAATTGACCGGCATCTTTTCTGTACTCCATACAATCTATTGCTTTGTATGTATTATACCACAATGATAGAATACGCGCCGTTTCGCACAGATAGCGGCGAACGGACATTGTCAAAGGAGAAAAGAAATGGCAGAAGACCGGCAGACACTGAACAGAAACCTCGCGCAGATGCTCAAGGGCGGCGTGATCATGGACGTGACGACGCCCGAACAGGCGAAGATCGCGCAGGACGCGGGCGCGTGCGCCGTCATGGCCCTCGAGCGCATCCCCGCCGACATCCGCGCCGCCGGCGGCGTGAGCCGCATGAGCGACCCCGCGATGATCCGCGGCATCCAGGAGGCCGTCTCGATCCCCGTCATGGCGAAGTGCCGCATCGGACACGTCGCCGAGGCGCGCATCCTCGAGGCGATCGAGATCGACTACATCGACGAGAGCGAGGTGCTCTCGCCGGCGGACGACCTCTACCACATCGACAAGACCGCCTTCAAGGTGCCGTTCGTCTGCGGCGCGCGCGACCTCGGCGAGGCCCTGCGCCGCATCGGCGAAGGCGCGACGATGATCCGCACCAAGGGCGAGCCCGGCACCGGCGACGTCGTCCAGGCCGTCCGCCACATGCGCAGGATGCAGTCCGAGATCCGCCGCGTCCGGTCGCTGCGCGAGGACGAGCTCTTCGAGGCGGCGAAGGAGCTCGCCGTGCCGCTCGACCTGCTGCGCGAGGTGCACGCGCTCGGCAAGCTCCCGGTCGTCAACTTCGCGGCCGGCGGCGTCGCCACGCCGGCGGACGCCGCGCTGATGATGGAGCTCGGCGCCGAGGGCGTGTTCGTCGGCTCCGGCATCTTCAAGAGCGGCGACCCGGCCAAGCGCGCCGCCGCAATCGTCCAGGCCGTCACGAACTGGCAGGACTCCGCCCTTCTCGCGAAGCTGAGCGAGAACCTCGGGCCCGCGATGGTCGGCATCAACGCCGACGAGATCGAGACGATCATGGAAGAGCGGGGCAAGTAGGATGCGCATCGGCGTATTGGCCGTGCAGGGCGCGTTCGCAGAGCACGAACGCGCCTTTGCGGACGTCGGGGCGGAGACGTTCGAGATCCGCCAGCTGCGCGACCTGGAGCGTCCGTTCGACGCGCTCGTTCTGCCGGGCGGCGAATCGACCGTGCAGGGCAAGCTTCTCCACGACCTCGGCCTCTTCGCGCCGCTCAAGGCGCGGATCGAGGCGGGGCTGCCCGTCTTCGCAACGTGCGCGGGGCTCATCCTGCTCGCGGAGAGGCTGGCGGACGACCCGACGGTCTGGTTCGGCGTCCTGCCCGTCACGGTGCGGCGCAACGCCTA
>CAVFWS010000128.1:2921-4788 GCA_963626295.1 Clostridium sp. CAG:138 | reverse complement strand
CATCACATATCGATGTATGTAGTGGAGCCGGGCAAGAGCGATGTTGAGGCATACGCCAACGGAGGCCTCGTGTGCGACGTCATCGGCGAAACGAAGTTCCGTCCGGAGGATTTCGATGAAGATGATCTCGACAACTGGGATCACTTCGTGCTGAGCGAAAACGTGCAGGGGTTTAATTGCCGCGTTCTTGACAAGAACGAACCGTTCAAGGGCAACCAGGCCAACTGGGTGGATACGTGGGATACGTCCAACTGCATACCTCGCCGAGTGCAGCTTACATTCTGGATGAAGCCGCTCGAGGACGGGAAGGAGCCGTACCCGATCGTGCGCGTGATCGAGATACCGTTGTGGGACGTTTCGCAGAATCCGCTGAAGACGGATTCGTCCGGTTCGGATGGTGGGGAGCGTGGAGGACGCGGAAAGGGGCCTGCGCGATGAAGTCTTCGAGAAGGGGTAGCGCCATAGTCGGGGCGATATGGATATTGGCTGTGCTCTCGGTGCTGATTGCCACGTATGCCGTCGATGCCCAGCTGCAGACGAGGGTGAACCTGTATCTCCAGGAGAGGGTTAGGGTTGATCACCTTACCGATGCGGGAATCGCCATCGCGGAAGTCATAATGCTCGATTACCAGAACGTGCAGGTGCCGTCCGAAGATGGCTCTGGCGTATCCGAGGAGTCGAACATAGAGGAGTATCTCGACAAAAACCGTTGGTACTGGGAGATGGTGGACCTCAAGGACAACCGCGAATGCTCGACTGGCGCAGTCCCCGTGGATGCACTCAATCCAGATGGCGGTACCGTCACGGTGAAGATCAAGCCGATCGAATCGCAGTGGAACATCAACAGCCTCTATCCGGAGGGGGACGCGAACTACGCGAAGATATGGGAGGCTGTTCTGGCCGCCTCCGGCATTCCCGAGGAATACTGGGACGGAATTGTTGACAGCTGGTGCGACTGGCGGGATCCGGACAGTGCGCAAACTGGTGAATACGGGGCGGAGACCGACTTCTACAGGGAGGCGTACGAGGATTTCATAGATGGACGCGATGTCGAGAAGAACAAGAACTATCTTCCGGCTTCGCGAGACGGCGAGATATCGGATATCGACGACCTGATGCACCTGAAGGGATTCAACGAGTATGACGACGAGCCGATAAGCGCACAGGCCATACTGGACGGGGGCGTTATCAATCCCCTCGCCAAGAAGGAGGATCAGATAGAGGTGAAGGGCTTGCGAAAGTACTTCACCGTATTCGGGTCTGGCAAGATAAACGCCAACATCGCCGACAAGGACATTCTTGTCACGGTGCCGGGCATCTGGCAGCCATCGTCATCCCCGTTGTCTTCGAGAGGCGGGTCGTCGAAAGGACATTCATCTTTTTCATCGTCGTTTGACGAGAACGACGTCTCAAACGCGACGGACATCGCGGATGCGATCGTCGAGATTCGCCAGACCGGCAACAAGCGGGAGAACTCCGGCGGATTCTCGATGGATGACGATGTGGGGACGTTCAAGGACTGGAATGACCTGCAAAACCGGGTGCAGGAGGCGATAGGCGGCGGCACGTACATCCAGCAGGAGGCTGAGCAGTATCTCACCTACGCGCCGGAGAAGTTCTTCGAGGTGTCCATCATCGGCCAGTCACTCGGCATCACCCATGCTGTCAAGGCCGTGGCGATCGTTCAGGATTCCAAGGTGCGCTACATCCGCTGGCAGGAAGACCCGTAATCACGAGTTTCCAAAATCTGGTCTGACCTGATTCTGGAAACTCGGCGGCGACGGTATCTTTTTGTTCCTGCTTTCGATGACCTTGCCTTGGTGACGTTTGCGCGGGAAATGTAGGAACTCGCTGTGACGCATGATAT
>CAVFWS010000128.1:1721-2880 GCA_963626295.1 Clostridium sp. CAG:138 | reverse complement strand
CTCTTCAGGAGGCGGATGCCACGCACGGTTTGGTAATCATGCGCTTTCTTTTGGCGGCTTGCGGCCCCGCCTCTCCATCCACCATATTGTGGCAGATGTAAGGGCAACACTTCCCGCAGTGGCACTATCGTTGTCTGTTGTGACCCTTCCGCTATTTGCCTCAACGCGACAGGGCATTGCTCATTCATACGCGGACGTAACGATGACGTTTGCTCCGCATTTTGAGCCAATGCCGGCATCCTGTGAGGTAGAGAGCAATGTGGTTGTTGCGCTGACCCGTGGGCTTCCGTTTTCAATTGCTTGCCGAGATGCTGAAGATGATGCGGTCGTTTGGGCGAATGACCATCTCGTTATGTGGTTTGGAGGACGTCGCGGATGGTTTGAGCGACTTTTCTCGTCGCCGAATGTCCCTAAAGCGAGTAGGGCCACATATGTCGGCGAGCCCACAGGCCCTGAAGGCTATGAGCTTGAATGTTCGCCAGAAGGCGTTTCGATTCGTGCCGAAACGCTTCAAGGGGTTCGCTATGCGCTATATACGATGCGGCATGCGACCATGGCGGCGCGTGGAGGCATGGCCGTTGACCATTACATCATGCCAGCCCTCAGGATAAGCGATTCGCCTAAACTTGCGTTCCGAGGCATCCATATCCCTTGGGGGATTGGGCAGAGCGCGACGGCGATCGAGAAACGGGTGCGTCTCGCGGCGGTGCTAAAGTACAATTACGCAGTCATCGAGCCGTGGGGGACGTTCCGCAGCGAACGATATCCCTGGTGGGGATGGAAGGAAGGTTCCATGACCCCGGCCGCAGTTCGCCGCATCGTTAAGGTTGGCAAGGAACTCGGCATAACGTTGTGTCCGCAGATACCAGCATTCGGTCACGCATCGATGGGAATCACCTCTCCAGGACGGCATGCTGTCTTGGATGCGCATCCAGAATGCCAGCCGCTTTTCGAATCGTTGAATGGATGGAATTGGTGTCTCTCAAACCCCAAGACAATGCAGGTATTGACGGGGCTTGCAGATGAGCTTGTTGAGCTTTTTGACAACCCTCCATTCTTCCATGTCGGTTGCGATGAGGCAGCACCTCCGAATTGTCCGCTTTGCGTCGCGTCCGACTACAGAAGGCTCGTTGTTCGTCACATACACGCTCTTCACGAT
>CAVFWS010000128.1:1184-1711 GCA_963626295.1 Clostridium sp. CAG:138 | reverse complement strand
CGATGGGAGGGGTTCTACGCGAACGGAACGGATGAGACCGCCAATGCCCTTGCGGATCTACCGAGGGACATAGTGATTTGCGATTGGTTCTATGGGCCGAAGGCGATGCCAGACTATCCGTCGCTCAGGATGTTCAAGAAGCTTGGGTTTACGGTCCTGACATGCCCGTGGTACGAACTTGAGGGTACGGCCGCGCAGTGTCGATTCGCCGCATCAAACGACATCGACGGGATGCTCTCTACGACATGGAGCGACGGAGAGGGAAAGGCAAAAGGTCGGTACTTCGCGAACTGCTTTGCAGGTGCCGCCTGCTATGCCTGGGCGCTTGAGTATGCGGAGAGTGATCGCTGGAAATGGAAATACGACATCGACATGATCAAGACCCTCCGCGAGGTTGTCTGGGACATGGGACTTGAAAACTACGTTGATACTGGCACATACGTCGACAAGAGCTTTGATTGACGTGCGAAGGAACTGCAGGTGGAGCTTGTGAAAACATCGGAAAGGCGGTGGCGAATGTTGGGTGC
>CAVFWS010000128.1:0-1142 GCA_963626295.1 Clostridium sp. CAG:138 | reverse complement strand
GTAGTTGAACGGTCTGTGATGCGTCAGATGTGGCCGTGGGAGAATAAGATACTCGTGGAATGCAAGGTGACTGGCGTAACTGATCCTGTTGATCTCAAGGTGACGCTGCGCGATGGGGGAAATCCGTGTCAGCTTCCGGCATCGGCGTTTTCTGGCGAGATATACTCCATTTCGCAAGACGGCATATACTCCATTCATGTTACCCCGCCTGTTGGGACGATCTCCGCTCGTGCCGATCGGATTTCGGTCACGGTTGAGCCTGTCAACCCATCGCAAACTGCCGCTATCATCCTCTATCGTGTGTATGACCTTGACGACGGAACGTGTGAGGATGTGACGGTCGGATCGATCCTGAATGGTACTCGTGGCGCTTGGCATTGGGTGAATCCCGTGGACGCTGCGACAATTGAAGCCGGAAGGACGAATGACGCCGCATTGACGAACCTTGTATGGACTGGATTCAACGGAAGCGACGTGTATAAGACATCTAAACTCGTCATGCGGTACGTGTCTGCCAAGAACGAGAGCGTCAACATCCTAAACTATCCTGACCGCAAGGGAACGATAGCGCATAGCTTTTGGATGGCCGTCTATGAGACGACGCAGGCGCAATGGGTCAAGATCCACGGAACTACGCCCTCGTTTCATTCGGTCGGATACACGAAGCCTGCAAGCAACATTTCGTACGATGCAGTCCGAGGGTCTCCAGGAAGTGGGGAGGATGTCGCGAGATACTACTGGCCAAACGATCCATCGCCGGATTCGTTTCTCGGCAAGCTGCGGCAAAAGACGGGTGCGCCATTCGATCTGCCGTGGCAAGCCGCTTGGGAATACGCTTCGCAGGTCAATTCGGGCTGGAAAGATGTCCACAACACGAACATGAATGGGACATACAATACAAACAGGCCATTTGGTACTGAGAATGGATGTCTCGCGCATCAGGTGGACGGGACGTGGGAATCATGGGCAACAGACGCGATCTTCCCTGGGACATACGCCGGGAATTCCACGACATATGCGCCTGTAGGGAGCTATGAGCCAAGTGTGCTTGGTTTATATGATATGCATGGCAATGTTGGCGAGATGTGCGTTGACTGGTCAAATGCCTCAGTGAGACAGAGTGATCAGGCATCACTTATGGG
>CAVFWS010000127.1:3920-4802 GCA_963626295.1 Clostridium sp. CAG:138 | reverse complement strand
GGGGAAGTCCCTCGCGCTTTCGCTGGGCTTCGCCTCACCAAAGATCTACAGCATCCCTGAAGGTCTTACGGTGACCGTCGAGAACGATGGCCTCCAGGTCACCGTAAGCGGTTGCTCGAAGGAGCAGGTTGGCGAGGCGGCGGCGCGAATCCGCAGCTTCTATCCGGCCGAACCCTACAAGGGCAAGGGCATCAAGTACGTCGGCGAGCACATCCGCCGCAAGCAGGGCAAGAAGGTGGCATAACCATGTTCAACCGAAAGACACAGCGTGCGAAGCGCCATCTTCGCCTCCGTCAGCGAGTAATCGGCACCGCAGAGAAACCGCGCATGTCGATCTGCGTGACGAACAAGCACATGTACGTCCAGTTCATCGACGACTCGGAGGGCAGGACGCTCGCCTCCGCTTCTACGATAAAGGAGAAGAAGGCGAATCTCGAGACCGCGAAGGCACTTGGCTCCGCGGCAGCGGAGGCAGCCAAGGCGAAGAACATCACGAACGTGGTGGTAGATCGTGGCGGCCGCAAGTTCACAGGTCGCATCGCGGCTATCGTCGATGCCTGTGTTGCCGGCGGCGTATCCATCTCCAGCAAGACCGACAAGGAGGCCGAATAATGGCTATGAACCGTGATAAGCGCCGCGAGAATGCCGCGACGGACGACCTCGACGAGCATGTGGTGTTCGTCAACCGTTGCGCGAAGACCGTCAAGGGCGGCCGTCGCATGAGCTTCTCCGCCGTGATCGTCGTGGGCGACCACGAAGGCAAGGTGGGGGTTGGCTTCGGCAAGGCGAACGAGGTCGGCGATGCCGTCCGCAAGGGTGGCGAGGCCGCCCGCAAGGCGATGAAGAAGGTATGCATGAAGGGCAAGACCATCCCGCACGACG
>CAVFWS010000127.1:0-3910 GCA_963626295.1 Clostridium sp. CAG:138 | reverse complement strand
TCTCAAGCCCGCGCCGGACGGCAAGGGCCTGATCGTCGGCGGCGGAATGCGTCCCGTCCTCGAGGCATGCGGCATTCGCGACTGCGTTGGCAAGTCGCTTGGTTCCAAGAATAAACTCAACGTGGTGAAGGCGACGCTTAACGCCCTCTTGAAGCTCCGCTCCGCAGAGGAAATCGCCGCCGTCCGCGCGTAAGGGGGAAAGGAAGCAAACAATGGATCTCTCTAATCTTACGAACACGCCTGGAGCCCGCGAACGCCGCAAGCGCGTCGGCCGCGGATGCGGTTCGGGCATGGGCAAGACCTCTACGCGTGGCCACAAGGGCCAGAACGCCCGCAAGGGACACAAGCAGAAGCTCGGATTCGAGGGCGGCCAGATGCCGCTCGTCCGCCGTCTGCCCAAGCGCGGCTTCAACAACGCCCGCTTCAACGCCAAGGCGCTCGGCATCAACCTTGTCGACCTCGAGAAGAGGTTCGAGGCCGGCGCCGAGATAACCGTCGAGGCGCTCGCGAAGGCCGGCTTCTCGGACAACAAGCGTCCGAAGGTCAAGATTCTCGCGACCGGCGAGGTCACGAAGAAGTTCACGGTCAAGGTTCCCTGCAGCGCGGCTGCAAAGGCCAAGATCGAGGCTGCTGGCGGCACGGTTGCATAATCGTGGCGACAAGGCGCGAAACGAGACCACCGACCACTCGGTGGTCTCGTTTTTTTTTGTTTGAAATGAACCTTGCGCCATGAAACCGCATATTACTTTGGGAGTGGATATCGGTTCGTCGGCATTGCGTAGATGGAAATCTGGCAGCAGATAAGGAAAGACAAGGAGCAGGGCGCGGAAAGGCTTGTTTCCGAATACGGAAGCAGGATCTATGCCGCGGCCGTGCTTCTCTGCTCGAACGACCATGATGCGGAAGAGCTTACGTTCCGTACGCTCGATCAGGCGGTCAAGAAGATACGCCTTTACAACCCGCAGTGGAGATTCTTCACGTGGCTCTATACGATCATGCTGAATTTCCACAGGATGGCGCATCGTCGCCGTCAGGTTGAGCTTGTGCCCATGGGCGGTGCGGGCGACCTGCCCGAAAGGTCGTGCGCGGACTTTGCCGATATGCTTTCCCGGACGGCCGATGATGAGGTGGCGGGCGCGGTACGCGCGCTGTCCGAGCCATTTAGGGAGGTGGTCATGCTTCACTATTTCGGGGACAGGACCGTGGACGAGATATCCATGCTTCTGTCCATTCCCCCCGGAACGGTGAAATCGCGCCTCCATCATGCCCGTGAGGCCCTGTTCGGCAAGTTGTCGCACAGAATGTCGATGAAAGGAGAAAGCAATGGGAAATCCTGAGTTGGATGCAGTCTTGTCTGCGCGCGTGAAGGCGTGTGTCGCGTCAAGGTGTCCGTCAACCGATCTGGCGAATCGTCTGCGGTGTTCCGTCCACCGGGCGCAGCGCACATTCTGGATCCGGCTTACGGCGCTTGCCGTGCTGGTCGTGACGGCTGCGGTGCTCATGGTGGGGCTGGTTGGGCGCGACGAGACCTGTGAGCATCAGGAGGCGGCGCTCATTGCCGCCGATGGCAATGCCGACAGGGAGAAGGTGTCGGGATGGATGGTCCTTGGTCTTTTTCGCGATATTTTCAGGAAAAACAACAAAAGAAAGGAAGAAAATGCTCGTTAAGGTATTGGTCATAGTCGGGGTTGTGGTTGCCATATGCGTGGGCATGGTTGTCATGGGCAAGGTCTGCGACAGCAAGAAGGGAAAAGAGAATACCTCTGTATAACTACAAAAACAGATGGGGGGGGGTATTTATTGTAAAAATACTTATTCTCCAGTTGATTTGAACCGTTGGTTTTGATACAATACGGGGCAATTGAAAGGGGATCGTCCCGCACATGGGGCGGTAGGTTGGCAGATAGATATGGCGGCTAATGGATTGCCCTTGGATGGGCAGAGGGACTTGATAGAGATGCCGTATGGCATTGTGTCGGGTAGGCTTGATCTTGTGGATGGCTTCACCGTGCTGATGCTGATGGTGGTTGTCGGCTGGCAGATGGTTTCGATGGGCGCCTGTGTGCTTGCGCTTTCGGTCTTTGCCGTTCTGGGGCTTTATCTGTCGATTCGTCTGTCGCTTCCGCTCATGGTGAATGTGCGGGTCATGGACGCGCTGAGGTATCGCATAGCGCTATCGCTGCTTGCGGCGGCGAGCGTTGTGTTCGTGTCGGGTTCAGATGCGTTTCGGCACACGTTCTCGTCGGTCTCTCCGCGTTCTGCGTGTGTCGCGGTGTGCCTTGTCGCGGTGTCCTTCGCGATGCTGTCCATCTGGTATGGATGGCGGGTCCTGTTCGTGCTGTCGCTGTTCGCGATGGGCGGGCTATGTTCCGTCAACGTTGTCGATGGCCTCATATCGGCAATCGCCGTGTCGCTGCTGGCCCATGCCGCGCGGCAATCGGTTCGGAGCTGGAGGGAGGGTTGCGTTCCCTTGGCATCGGACAGTGTGCAGGGGATGGTTGGCGTCAAGATGCCTCGGTTTGCGGCCGTGGCGACGTTTCTGCTTGGGTTCGCGTCTGTCCTGGCTATCAGCGAGGGGATGAGGCCGACCGAGGCGATCCGTTCGGTCGCCCATTCCCTTGACGCTTGTCTGCGGATGGTGAAGGGCTTTGCCGTTTCCGATGTCGTACTCCTGCTCAGCCTGGCGATGGTCGCGTTGGCGACGCTCGTCAATGTGCGCAGGGCGACGGACGTGTTCAGGCCGCTGTCCGGATGGCACGCGGCGGCGTATGCGCTGGCCTTCCTGACGGCGATAGGATGGTTCGGCGGGGCTTCCGGCATGATACTCGGGTGGGCAGGTGCATCCCCGAATGCGCCGAGGCTTCTCTACGACATCCTGCAGGCGATAACCATCCTGGCGGCCTCAAGCGTCTTCATGGTCGAGATAGGATGCCGTAGTGACGCGCTGCTTCGCGGGCGTGAATACGGCATGGCGCAGCGACCGCCGTCATCCAGGCGCAACCGCATCCTCCTCGTCACGGCCTCGGCGTCGCTTCTCACGGCGCTGGCCCTGATGGTGGCCTTTGTGCGCTGACGCTATGCGGAGCCCTGCCGCATCTGGTCGGCGAACGCAGATTCGGACGGGATTTTTGCTATAATGTCCGGCGCATTGCATACTGTCACAACGGAAAGCAAGATGAACACAATTGCCATGATGGCGTCAATAGCCCATTGCTATGTCGGCTGCAACACAGGTTCGGAAGACCTGCAGGCGCTTCACGTCCTTGAGTGCGATACGGAAACCGGTGCGGCGAAGGTCGTCCAGTCGGTGAAGGGCGTCCAGGGAACCACCTACTTCCAGGTGAGCCATGACGGCCAGTGGCTCTACTCCGCGGTTGGCGAGAGGCGCAACGCGAGGCCCGTCTCGTGGGCGGTGCGCTTCCGGATCGGCGCGGACGGGCTTCTGGGCGCGGAGGAGCGCCTTGCGGAACTTCCGTGCGAAGCGCCGTGCCACGTGTCGCTGTCGCCGGACGGCTCACGCGTCTTCGCCGCCGCCTATTCCTCGGCGACGGTCGTCTCGCTCGGGGCGGACGGATCGGACCTGAAGAGCTATGTCTTCCCGGACGACGACGTCGGGCCGAACGCGAAGCGGCAGAAGAAGGCATATGCGCACTTCACGTTCATGACGCCGGACGCGACGCGCCTCGGCGCCGTCGACCTCGGCTGCGACCGAATCCGCTTCTTCGACCCCGCGACGCTCGCGGTCGATCCGTCGCTCGAGATCAAGGCCGACCGGGGCGATGGGCCGCGCCATGCCGTCTGGTCGAGGGACGGACGCTTCCTCTTCGTCCTGAACGAGCTCGGATCGAGCGTCGCCTCGTATGCCTTCGACGGGAAGTCGTTCGCGAAGGTCGGCAAGTGGTCGATGCTG
>CAVFWS010000126.1:0-4884 GCA_963626295.1 Clostridium sp. CAG:138 | reverse complement strand
GACACCATCCGTGAATAGTCCTTGAGCCACGCATCGTGCTTCGCCGAGAAGTTGAGCTTCGGTATCGGCTCGAGTCCGAGCGACCGAAGCCTCGCCAGTTCCCTTTTCATGCGCTCCGGCGACCAGCTGCCCTCTACGGCAAGTTCCGGATGGCTGGGGTACACCATCCCTTCGCCAAGGTCGATCAGGACCGCATTCACGCCCTTTTTCGCGGCATAGGCAGTGACCTCGTTCCACAGGTTGTCGTCTGTCCGGTTTCGCGGGGCCGCATACCGGTCTGCGGCGTCAGGCTCCGGTTCGCCCCATAGCGGCGCCTCCAGCCACATGTTGTGGCCGAGCTGGAGCATCAGCCCCCACATGAACCCGTCCTTCGCGCACGCCGTCAGAGACAAGGCCGCGCACGCCATTGCGATCAGCTTTCCCGTCATTTCACATCCTCAAGCATCCGTGTCCGAAAACCGTCAATGTCATTTCGCGTGAAGCCGAGAGAGAGATAGTATCCGTATATCTTCTCCGGGAGCGTTGCGCCCGGCAGCGCATCAACCGCCTCGACCATCCTCATGAGCCACGAGTAGTGCCGCTCGTCCACCCCGCCGTTGGAGATGAAGCTCATCTCGTAGTCACGTATGAGATCCTCCTTGTCTACTCCGAGAAGGCCGTTCAGGAGATAGGCGAGCGTCCCCGTCCGATCCGTGCCGCCGATGCAGTGGAAGACGATCGGGTAGTTCTCGTCCTTCGCGAACACGGAGAAGTTCAGGGTCTGGCACGCCCGGCCGACAGGGCCGACGCACCCCTGGTACCCGCTTATTGTCTCGTAGTGGAACCAGTTCACGTCACGGCTTATCGGAGAGAACAGCATGCCGAACGTCTCCCAGTCCCCGCGCAGATCGAGATCGCTCTTCACCTTCAGGTCGTTCATGAGATAGTCGCGATCCGCCGCGCTTAGGCGTTCCGTGCCTGGCCCCTGCGGCGGCGTCTTGATGAGACGGAGGAAGCCGGGGTCTATGCCATTGCCGCGCCCAAGCTTGTCGGCATAGCTGCGGGACAGGCGGAGCGCATCCTTGCCTACGCCCGCCCCCGCGAGCTTGCCGGCCTTGAAGAGCTCGACGATCTCCTCGTAGGTGTAGTAGGTGTTCTTCGCGTTGTTGTTCAGTCCGCCGGTGCGGAACGCGAGGCCCTGCCTCACGCGCCGGCCATCCTTCGTCCGCCATCCGCCAAAGTCGCGGGCGTTCGAGACTCCGTCGAACTTCACGATGCGCGGGGCCCGATCCTCCGTGAAGAAATGCCCGGATGCCGTGGATTTCCCGTCGGACACTGTCCACGTCCACTCGCGCCCGACCTCGAGACGGCCCGTGACCGACGCCGAAAGCCCCGTAACGGTCGAGGAGTGAAACACGCGCCCGTCGCTTTTCCTCACGACCTTCAGCGCGTATACGCCATCCTTCGCCCCGGTCCACGAGAATTTGACGGGCTTTGCGCCGCGGTGCGCCTTGAAAGTCCGTTGTGCCTTCTTCGAAAGCCCCTTTGCGTTCTTCTGGCGCTCGGCCCTCGGCATGTCAAGGAACGCCTTGATGTCAGGCCAAAGCTGTTCTACGGTTTCGCCCGACTTTGGCGCCACGAGCCTTATGTCCGCCGATGAAAGCGCCGACAGAGACGCAGAGACGATGAGCAGCAGTTTCTTCATGTATGACTACCCCTTGATTACCAGTACCGTTCGTTGGAAAGGAAGAGGAATGCGTCTACGCCCGTGAGATCGACCCCGGCGGTGCGATGCATTCCCTTGGGACGCTTCAGGTCAAGCTTCCAGAGCCCGTCTTCCCCAACCCCCTGAAAGCGGCGGCAATCCGTGATGGTCGGCAGATCCCATACCGCGTTGCCGGATGGATCGGAAAGCGTCCCCGCCGCCCTTTCATGCGAATTCGCCGACAGGAAGAGCGAGAAATCGCGTTGAGCCCTGAAATACAGCGATGAGCCGAGTCCGAACCGGACCGCCTGCGCGACAATCTCCGATGCGACCGGCACGTCGGAGGAGATGAACCGCAACCCCTGCCGTCCGGCGTCCACGTCGATCGCGTAGAATCCGGCGCGCTTGGGCCTGAAGGTCAGCTCCACCGGCTCCGTCGTCTTGGGCATCTTCAGGTATGTGCACTTGGCGCCGCTGTACGCGGTGACGAGCATCCGTTCGAGCGTGATAGGCCTTTTGGCGTGAAGCTTCACGTGCTGCACGAGGAAGTGCACGTCACGGGCGCTCTCCACGTGGAATACGATGCGGTGCTTCCCGCTTGCGACAGCGCCATCGAGCGGTCGCATCTCGCCGGGCGACGGATCCACGACCCTGGCCATGCGACTGTCGAAATCCGTCACCCGCGGCCTGGTCGGGCCGTCAACCGGCTGCGGCGCAATTGCGGCGCGGAAATCGGCATCCAGCGAGACCGCATTCGTGCATCCGGACGTAACCAGCGCAACGTCTCCGGAGAAATCGCGGACGCCGCAGCCGGTGTAGTCGGTCCTGCCCGGGGTTATCCAGGGACGCGCAACGTTTCGCTCGATCGTGACGTTGCGGAACTCGATGCCATCCGTAGGCGGCGTATCGGCGAGACGAACCGACACCGCGATGTCTGGAACATTGGTCTTCCCAGCGCAGGAATCGGTCAGCCTCACCCCGTCGAACACGATCCGCGCCGAATCGATCGGCTTGTCGGTCAGCTGGATCCCCGAACTGCGGCTTCCGGCTATCGTGCAGTCGCGCAGAATGACCTCGCCGCCTTTCGGGAGGTCGTTGTATCGGCTGCGGTTCTGCTGGTATTCGAAGCCATTTACGTTGCCGACCATCGCGCACCGTTCGAGGAGCGCCGTCACGGGCGGCGTCTTCGAGTTGAGGTGGCCGATGTAGAACTCGAGGCCGCGTCCCGCGTTGTTCTCAAAGCGGCAGTCCCTGAACACGATGCCGCTCAGGAACTCGTACGCCTGGTTCGGCTCGATGTCTACGCCCGATTCGGGCGGAGTGCCCCTGGTGTTGGAGAACACGCAGCCCTGCGCCAGGAAATTCGAGACGCAGATTATGCTGAGGCCCTGGCGGAAGTTGCGGTCGCATACGACGTCCACGAGCGTCACGTTCTCGGAATTGACGAACCTGCCATCCTTCCGGGAGCCGCCGATGAACAGCCCGTCACCGCCCGATTCCGTGAGCAGAAGCCCTTCGACGCGGAAGTTGCGCACCCCTCTCAGGTTCAGGCAGTGCCGATGCTCGCTGCGCGCATAGGGCGGCTTCGTGTATGCCTCGCGCTCCATGCGGATTGCCGCCCCACGGCCGGAAAGCGTTATCCCGTCGCAATTCCAGAACGAGAAAAGGCAGGCGTCATTGGAGCGCGTCGACCGGAATTCGCCGGGCTTTGCCCGCACCTCCACGCCCTTCTCGAAACGGATCGTCTTTCCCGTCAGGCCGCGGAACGCAAGCGGGCCGCAGATCCACGGTCCCGGCATCCTGTCGACTATGACCTCGCTGGCGTCGGATGATATCGCCGCTTTGATGAACGCGGTGGAATCCGCGGCGTCAAACCCGAAGTCGGAGACCTTCACGGTCTTCGCGCACAGCGAAGACAGGGAAAGAAATGTCGCAATGCAAACCCAAGCCAATCGTTTCATGATGCACATGTCCGTTATTTGAGCAGAATCACAAGGCCTCTCGAATGCACGGAAATGGTCTTCCTGTCATCCGATAGCCTTATTGCCATCCTGGTATGCTTTCCGTTCATCGTGAACGAATAGTCTTCAGGAAGCGCAACCCCGGTGAAATCGGCGTCGATCGAGAAGTCGACCCTCCCTGTGCCGTCGGCGATGTCTATCGTGCCGCCTTCCGCAAGCGCAAACCCCGAAAGGGTTCCCATGCCGCTTGAATCGACGGATATCTTCGGCACGCATATGGCGCCGCCTTCCGCATGAAGTTCCGCGCCCTTCGCCACGGCGACGGACGAAATGGCGTTGAATGCCGTTGCCGCGTATTCCGGGACTATTGAGATCTCCTGGCCCGGCTGGGCGTCGGACGATTCCGCCCCAAGCTCCACGCGCTTGCATTCCCACATGTTCAGCTTTGTGGGGTATGCCTTGCCGTCATTCCCCTCAACTTCGCTCCAGTCGCTGACGCGAGTGCCTACAAGCGTCCAATCGCGTCCGTCGACGCTGCCATACAGACGCATCTCCTTTACGGACCGTCCGTTCTTGGCGTAATGGCACCAGTCCCAATACCTCGCCTCCGGCGACCCCTCGGGCAGGCGCATGATGATGGACTTGCCTATGAACAGCCCGTAGATGGGGGTGTCCTTGCCATCGAAGAGATTCGAGAGAGGCTTGTAGTAGTTGCCTCCCAAGTAGGAACGGTAGCCTTCCGCCTCGAGTATCGATGCCTCGTTCGGATCAAGGCTGCGAACCGACTCCCCGCCGAAGAACCCAAGCGTCTCGACCGTCGGCACACACCACAGGTCGCTGCCACTCTGCACTTCCGTGCAATGGTTCGTCATGTCGGCGTTCAGCCTATTGCCGTCCACATCGTAAAGCGCGAGTTCGGTTAGCGACACCGTCTTCCCGTTTGTTCCGCTCTCGGAGTTGTCGTGGCGGGAGACGATCTCCCACCTGAACCACGTAAAGTGCGGACGCGACAGGACGAGCCTACCCGCATCTACCGTGACATCCCCAGAAAGCGTGCTTCCTCCCCCGACGCTCCAGGTCCCCGCGCCCTCCTTGCGGAGCGAAAGCCGTCCGCTATCGCCGTCGCAAACGTTGTCGGCGGCATTCTCCATCGTGTTGCCGCCGCCAAGCACAAGCGTTGAGCCTCCGCTGCGGGCCGGAAGCACGCCGAAACCGGAAAGGCGCAGGAGGCCGGTGCCG
>CAVFWS010000125.1:0-5000 GCA_963626295.1 Clostridium sp. CAG:138 | reverse complement strand
GCGCTGATATGCCTCCGCCGACGGCGAACGGTATCCGCACCGCCTTCGCGACGGCCTCGACCATCCCGATGTCTATCGGACGCCTCTCCGCCGACGCCGTGATGTCGTAGAACACGAGTTCGTCGGCCCCGCCATCGGAATACCGCACCGCCATCTCGACCGGATCGCCGAGATCGACGTTGTTCTTGAACTTTACGCCCTTGGTGACGCGCCCGTTGCGCACGTCCAGGCATGGGATCACTCTCTTGGCAAGCATTCTCGTCTCTCTCAGGATGTCATCTGACTTTGGCGAATCCCCATCATCGGCATCAGTGGCGCCATCGCGTCACGCCGTCTCAAGGAACGATTTCAGGAGCGCAAGCCCCACCCTCCCGGACTTCTCCGGGTGGAACTGCGTCGCGAAAAGGCTGCCCCGGCGCACGGCCGAGGTGAAGTCCACTCCCGCATAGGACGTACGCCCCACCATATGCGGATTAAGCTCCGCATAGTACGAATGGACGAAGTAGAACTCGTCCCCGGACCTGATGAACCTCTCGGCGACATCCGTCCGCACATCGTTCCAGCCTATCTCCGGAACCTTGAACCCCTCGACATCCGGGAATCTGCGCACCTTCCCCGGAAGCACCCCAAGGAGATCGACGCCGCCATCCTCCTCGGAATGTTCGAACAGGATCTGCATCCCAAGGCAAATGCCGATGAACGGCCTACCCGAGGACGCCGCCTCGCGCACCGCATCCGCGAGGCCAAGCCCGCGGAGATTCGCCATCGCGCTCGCCGCCGCGCCCACGCCGGGGAACACTACCCTTTCCGCAGCCCGAATCACGGATGGGTCTGAGGATATGACCGTCTCCGCGCCAAGCGCATTGAACGCGAGCCTTACGCTCGTGAGGTTTCCGGCCCTATAGTCTACAATCGCTGTCATCTGCACTCCATCATGCGCCCGGCCATCAGGCGTCTTCCAATAGGTCGTTGCGGTAGAGATGCCTCACCGCGTCGCAATCCTGCGTATGTCCTGCCCTGAACGACACGACAGTACCGACAAAGCGGTCCGGCCCAGTAAGCGCAAGCGCCGCCGCGAGGTCGAGGACTGCGCGGTGCCACACCGGCTCAAGGAACCGGTCAGTCCCCTTGACGTTGAAGCGGGGCTCGCCATACCAGCGCTTCCGCCCATGGATGAGGATGTTGTTCTTGTCATATCCGAGATGGCGGGTATCGGCGAAGAGCCATCCTATCGTCCTGGCAAGCTGGTACTGCCTGTGCGTGGCGTTCGTGCGCGCATACGAGCCGTAGCGGAACGTCTCCGGAGTGACGTCGAACACGATGCGCTGGTCGCCGATTATCGTGCGCCAGCTTATCCCCACGTCAAGCCTAAGCCGCCGCGTTCCGTCGTCCGGAATGAACATGAGGAAATCGCCTCTCGCTCCGGCGAACGCAAGCGGCTCCTTCACCGTGACGTACGTCGCGCGCTCGCCCAGGGGGATGATCTTCGCCCTGTCTATCGCCTCGACAAGCGGAAGCGACGAATCGTCGAATAGCGGCGGATCGCCGGAATTCGTCTTGAGCACCACGTTGTCCAGCCCAAGCCCCGCCTTGAGCGCGATGATGTGCTCGACCATCCGAAGGTAGTTGTGCGGCGATCCGCTGCGCAGGACGAGGTTGCGGGAGCTCGTCCACAGGTTCGAGATGTGCACCGCGGTGTCGAGCTGCTCTGGAAGATCCGTGCGGCGGATCCACCATCCGGGACGCGAGGAGGGCGCGAACGTTATGGTGCGCCTTTCGCTGCCCCGGAACGTGCCTACGCCCGACACGCTCGTCTCTCCGGCGAGCGTGGTGCGGCTCGTGTTCCACCCTGACGAGCGGGAGAGGCGCACGTCATCCACGGGCAACTCCTCGAAGCGTGACCTTGCGGCGGAGAACGAGGCCGCATCGCCGGCAACAAGCCGGCACTTCGGATAGATGAAACTGCCGCCCATCGGATTACTTCTTCCGCTTCTTCTCCGCCGGGGGATTCTCAATGTACTTGCGCATCTCCTTGGACATGTCGATGTCTATGCCGTATGCCATTGCGGCGGACTGGAGATCCTGCAGATACTGTCCGTAGTAGTTCGAATCGGGATTGGGCTTGAACTTCGGGACGTCCACGGGCTTGATGACCGCCTTGGTGGCGTCGGGCGAGACCATCCCGAAGAGCGGAAGCCTGCGCACCATCACCTCGTCCGGCGGCGCAATCACGTCGAGCAGCGCCCTTTCGTCGTCCGACAGCTTCTCGTACATCGCCTTCGGGGTGCGGCCGTCGGCCTCCTTCTCCTTCTTGCTCAGGTCCAGGCGCATCGTATACACGAAGAAGCCCTTCGTGGCGAGCTCCTTGAAGAACTTGTTCGACATCACCTTCTTCACCGCCGACTCCATCGGCGTGCCCTTGGCGACCGCGACGACGAATATCGGCGCGTCGTACTTCTCCGCCTCCTTCTTTGCCGCGGTTAGAGAAGTGAACGACTTCATGGAAGACGGCATCTTCTTCTTTTCCTTGCCCTCTTCACCTTGCGCGAAAAGCGACATCGCCGCCACCGCAAAAGCCAGCATCATTTTCTTCATGGGACTACTCCTTTTCTTCAGCGAGGCTGCGCGCCATCGCCGGGAGACCCGGATCGCGCGCACCCGCAATTGCCACTGCACCGAACGCCGATGCCTGCGCCTTCAGAAGCCGCAAGGCCTCCTCCGGGGTTTCAATGAACGACGCTCCACGCACAGCTGCCGCCAGCGCGTCGGACCGGATACTCCGGTCCGCAGTGCCGCCGGCATCGTAGACGGGCAGCACGATGAGGCGATCCTGCGGACGCAGCTGCGCGTTGAACATCTCCGCAAGCGGACCGAGCATCTTGCGGAGCGGACCGTACCCGTGTGGACGCCACACCACCGCCACTCCCCTGGGATGCCTGTCCTGCAGCGTGGCAAGCATCGCGTGAAGCTTCTCTGGGTTATGGGCGTAATCGTCATATATCTCAGCGCCATCGCATCTGCCGATGAACTGCATCCGGCGTTCCACGCCCTTGAAGTTGACGAGCGATTCGCGGGCCTTCGCCTCGTCCGCGCCAAGCGCCAGCGCCATCGCAAGGGCGATTCCCGCGTTCTGCCTGTTGTGGACGCCAGGCATCGAGCAATCGGCGCCGTAGACCGCCTTGCGCCCGTCAATGACTGGACCCGGCACATTTGCGACAAAGGCATCGAACACCGCATCCATCTCGTCCTTGGAATAGTGGTCGGCGCTTGCGTTCGTGACTATCGCCGCATACGGACTGAACGCCGCAAGCGACCTGTCGGACTCATCGACCTCGGCAACGGCGTACTCGCCCTTGCCGTCCCTTACCGATCCGTTCCAGCCAACCACCGCAGCCCCATTCACGCAGAACGGATCAAGGCCGCAGTCGGCAAGTATGGCGGAAAGCATTGCCGTCACCGTGGACTTTCCGCATGTGCCGGCTACCGCGACGAGCTTGTGGGCGGAGAGCGCCTCTGCGAGCGCCGTGGCACGGTGAACTACGGGAATGCCAAGCTCCTTCGCCCGCACAAGGCCGGGATTCTGCGGCTCGATCGCCGTAGATACGATGACGCGATCCACCGAAGGTCCGATTCCGCTGCCGTCGTCGGGATGCACCCTCACGCCAAGCGCGGCAAGCCGGCGGAGCGACTCTGGCATCGCGCTTCCGCCTGTGGACGAGACAAGGCGGTCTGCGCCGGATACGGAATGGCCGATGCAGATGAGCGCGTGCGCGAGTGCGCTCATCCCGACTCCGCCTATTCCGATCAGGTGATCCATGCGCCCGGCCTTCACTTCACTTTCCGAATGACTTGAAAAGGTTCTTCACGCCTTCAGTCGTATTCCTTGCCGTGTCGCCAACCGCGTCCACCGCAGCCTTGGCCCCGTCCACGGCGGACGTTGCGGTATCTTCCACGGCATTCACCGCCGTCTTCGCGCCTTCCGCCGCAGCGGTGGCGGTATCGCCGACGACCCCGACCGCATCCTTTGCGGAAGATGCCGCATCCCCGACCGCCGAAGACGCATCCTTGACGCCGGAGCCGATGGCGCCGCCCAGCCCCCCAAGACCTTCGCCAACGGCAGACAGGCCCTTCATGAACGCATCCGTGAAGGCCTTGGCGACTTCGCCGAACGTCGCGCCGCCGGACTCCTTGCCGATGTCCCGCATTTCAATGTCAACGATCGGCATCGGCGGAACCGTGTCGTTTTTCAATAGCTTGACCCTGGTTCCAGAAATGCGCACATGGTCTATAATGAACTTCATCTCCGACCTCTGCTCATCCTCGGGCGCCTTCGCTTCCTTCGGTTCGCCCGATCCAAGGGTCTTGTCGACGTTTGCGAGTATCACATCCATGTTGTTCGTACCCTTGTGGGAATAGTAGCTCGCGAACGTATCGTCTATGAGCAGTTCCCTGACATGAAGCGTGTTCCCGAAAAGCTCGGATATGGATACGTCCAGGGCGAACGACCTTACCGACAATGCCGGGGCGGAGCCGAAGCCCTCCGGATTCGCGAGCCTCACGCCGGCGACGCGTACCGAACCGGACCATGGATTGACGTAGAAGCGCTCCATCGCGAACCCGGTGCCGGTGAACTTGGGCACCAGACTGCCCGCAATGCCGGTGGCCACCGGACTGATCCACAACGGCAATGTGGCCACAAGCAACAGCGACAACGCCAACAGCCCGGCCACGCACCACAGCAGGCACTTGAATATCCTACAAAGACAACCGCATTTTCTCTTTTCGCTCATCGCCACTCCTTTCAGGACTTTGTTGTCCGTGAATGATACCACATTTCAGTCCATAATGAAACGCGCTTTTGGGACACTTGCACTCCAGTCGAAACCTCCGAGAGGGTATCGTCTTGCCGATCAGTATCTTTTCCATACGGAGACGGCCATTTCGTCCTTGAGGTACGTAGTGTCTGCCCATAAAAGCGTCGGTTCGCCGCGAGGTGCGGA
>CAVFWS010000124.1:0-5082 GCA_963626295.1 Clostridium sp. CAG:138 | reverse complement strand
GCGCAAAGACATTCCCGTAGCGATAGCCCCGATTCTCCATTCGCGACCTCACTGGCAAATCTGCCGAACACATTCTTTCCAACCGACAAAAAACATGCGCTGATTATACCACATCTCGGCTCCCACCCGCGAAATTGGCCTATCCTTAAATTACCGAACGCCACTACAAAAGTAATGTGGTATAATGGCCGACATTGCATGGCATCGTGAGCCATGCACCTCATACAGCAAAAGGCAAAAAAGAATGAATTCGCTTGCACATCGCTTTTCAGTCGCATCAGCCGCCATTTCGATCTCGCTATGTTTCCCTTCCTTAATCCATGCGGCAAACGGCGACATAAAGATCGGCACCTACAACATCCGGTATGAGTCTGGCGACAGGGGCACGCCAAACGCATGGCAAGAGCGCAAGGCCGATCTCGTGGGATTTCTCCGCAAGCTTGACCTCGATGCGTTTGGGTTGCAGGAGGTATGCCCCGGGCAAGCCGCATACATAACAAACAATCTCCCGGAATACGCGCTCGTCGGCGAACACCGCAACGCCGACAGGGTTTCCGGCGAGGCGTCTCCCGTTCTGTACCGCAAGAGCCGCTTTGAGGCCATAAAGTGCGGCACGTTCTGGCTTTCCGAGACGCCGGATACGCCCGGCCTGAAAGGCTGGGGCGCCGCCTGCCCACGCGTATGCTCATGGATGTGGCTACGGGACAAGCTGACCGGCAAGACGCTATGCTTCGCAAACGCCCATACTGACCACATAAGCGCCCTTGCGAGGAAAGAGGGGATGCTTCTGATCATTCGCCGGATGCGCGAATTCGCTCCGCCCGGCACACCCATCATATTCACAGGCGACCACAACTGCACGGAGACGGAAGCTCCTGCGGTCGCCGTGGCGAAGCTTCTCAAAAATGCCCTCTATGTTAGCGAAACGGCACCAACCGGGCCTTGGCGCACCTTTTCCGACTGGAAGTGGCTGAGCCAAGAGCATACGGTCGCAGACGCACTCGAACTCAATCCGAAGGATCGCGAAATGAAGCCGTATGGCCCAAGAATCGACTACATCTACGTTTCCGACGGCGTGAAGGTGAAATCATACGCGACAAGGGCCGACTCAAGGCCTGGCACGAAGCTGTACCCCTCTGACCATTTCCCGATCACCGCCGTGATCGAGCTGAAATGATTCCTCGCGGCGACGTGCCGCAGGCATTCAGTCGAAGAACGAAAGGGACGTCTTCTTGTACTCTTTCGTCGATATGAGCATCACGGAGGCGGTTGGAGCGGACGCAAGGCCTTCCAGGCGCCGCTTGAGGGCGCAAAAGCCCGCGTTGGCCTCATCCACGGAAGAGCAGTGGATCATCGCGAAAAGGCTGTACGGGAATTCGGCGCAAGCCGGACGCTCGTAGCAATGCGACACCTCATCCAGCGAGGCGAGTGCGCGGCCGGCCTCTTGCGTACTTCCCCCGACCCTGAAGCAGCACATCCCATTTGCGGTGTATCCGCTCTTCCTGTGGTCGAGGAGCAGCCCTATCCGCTTGAGCCTTCCGTTCCGTCGCCACATCTCAAGAGTGGAAAGCAGATTCCATTCCCTTATCCCGATCTCATCTGCCAGATGAGAGAAATAATCGGGACGCAATTCCGTGTCGCCCTGCATTGCGCGGATTATCCTGCGGCCAACATCGTCAGGGGGCGGCAGATTGTCCTCAGTACTCTCGTCCCTCTGCCGCGTGGAGCCGCCAAAGACGACGTCAACCTTGTAGCGCCGCGTGGCCGGAAGCGACCTGAACGGAAACGGAATCTCCGAGATGGAGGATTCGAATGCATCCGAAGGGGCGCTCCATGTCCACCAGAGGTTGGGGCATCCTTCCGCCTCCCTGAGATAGCAGTGCGACACCTCGCGCCGAGGAACCAGGAATCTCGCGGCGGCATCGGGATCCGACACGGCGGCACAGCAGAGGGTCGACCTGAATCCAAGCCTGCGGGCATCGAACACGGCCCCGAACCTGCGGGCCTTGCCGCTGTTCAGGGCATCGGCGGCGCAACCTATGAGATCCGATTCTTCACAGCCCAGATCCCGTGCCAATTCCTCGAATGGACGGGGCGCAAGCGGTATTCCGCATTGGAGAGCCGAAAGCATCTCACTTCTGGACGCCTTCAACCGCACCCTTGCGGCGGTCGCCCAGATTGAGGGCGAGAGCCTCGTTCACGATCTGGCGGGCAATGTCGCTCGCGATGCGGGTGGCGGCGTTCTTCTGACCCGTAAGCAGGTCGTTCTGCGTAAGGAATGTGGTCTCGCCCGTAAACGTCTTGCGGTCAAGCAGCACCTTGCCGTTCCTCTTGTCGACGAACGTCACCTCGGCGACGATCGTGTAACGGTACTCCGAAGCGCGCATCCCGCGCCCGCGGTCGTACGCCACGCCATCGCGCACCATGCGCCTGAGCACACCCTGCACCTCAATGGCGGCATCCGACGGACGCGCCACACGGAACGTACCCTCCCTCTGGAATTCGCGCAACGTATATTGGGACACCATCGGCCCCAGCTCCGACACTTCGGTCGCGTTTTCGAACACAGGCACGGAAACCGTGCGGTAGTCCTCGGGCAAGGAAGTGCCCCACGTATAGCTGGCGCATCCCGACAGCAGTGACATGGCACAAAGAGCCGTAATCGTAAACGCTTTCTTCATTTGTCTGATCCTTCGCTTTTCTGGGTGGATTCCAGCGCCCGGATGCGCAGGCGGGCCTCTTCCGCGTGGGAGGAATCCGGGTATTCGGAAAGGAACTTCCTGTATGACGTGGCGGCGGCATGCCCTGTGCGCTGTTTCGTGTCGTAGAACCTTGCGCGGACCCACGCATCCTCCGCAATGTATTCGCGAAGCTCCTTCAGCCACCCGCGCATCTCATCCACGTTCGGGTGGCTCGGATCCTTCCTCAGCGCGATCTTCAGGTAGCTCTCGGTATCCTGGCAGCGCGGAAGGTTGTATGCGAGCCTGCGCACGAGCCACATCCGGGCCTTCGCCTCGAGATACAGGGCCTGTCGCGCCTCCTTTGTGCCGGGATAGCGGCTACGCAGCGTGGCATACACCTTTATCGCCTCCTCGTAGGCGAGGTCCAGCTCCCGCAGATCGGCGATTTTGAGCATTGCCTCCGGGACGTAGTCCGCGCCAGGGGCGCGGCGCACGACCTGCTCATATCCCTGCCTCAGCTCGCGGTTTCCGGTGAAGCTCATCCCGAAGAACGTGCGCCGGGTGTCCATCATCAGGTTCACCAGCTTGTACTGCTCGGCTACCACGTTCGCGTACGGGCAGCCCCTGGGATAGAAGTCAAGGAGGTACGAGAACTCCTCGAAGGCCGAATCGTACTCGAAAAGCCTCGTCTCGAGCAGATATGCCAGCAGGAACTGGGCCTTGGACGCCTCCGGTGACGCGGGCCATTCGCGGACAAGCGCATCGTAGGACTTCGCCGCGCCCTTGAAGTCCCCGTCCTTCTCCTGCCTCTGCGCCCACTGGAGCTGGAGCGGAGCCGACTCGCGGGCCGGCTTGCCGATCCCGAACCAGCGCCACAGCCATCCCTTGTCCTTCTTTTCGGGGGTAGGCAGGTCGTCCAGCCCGTCAAAGCCCGGATACTGGTCGGTCGCCCATGGAGAACCCGCCCCATTGCCAGACCCAACGACACGCTGCGACTGAGCCACTGAAGAACCCGCTGAAGCCACGATTAGAATGGCTGTCACCAAACATCTGAAGGATAGTCCGCGCATATGGGATGCCATTATACCACAGTTCAGCGTATGACACGCCTTGTGGCGTTTACGAGAGTGCGCCACAGGGTCGCGGAATCCTTGGCGGCGATCAGCCCCGCCCTGCACGACTTGCGGCGGAACACCGCCATCAGGTCGGCCATCAGCTTCATGAAGAACGCCGAGCCGGCGCTCGGTATCGCCGAAAGGACGACGAAGTTGACCTTCTCCCCCGAATCGTCCCAGTCGACGCCCCCCGGCAGGACGCCGAGCGAGAACGTGAGGGCCCCGCCCTCCACGCCCCGCACGTGCGGGACGGCGGTCCCGTCGTTCATGCGGGTGGAAAGCAGAGCCTCGCGCTCAAGCGCGAGCCTCGTAAGCTCCTCGCCGTCCGAGACGTATCCGTTTTCGGCCATTGCGTGCGCGAGCTGCCCTATCGCCTCCTGCGGGGTCTTCGCCTTCATGCAGGGAAGCATCAGAGCCTCGGAGGAGAAGCGCGCCAGGCCCTTCACCTTCGACACCTCGTCGTCGCTCTCCGCGACGCTGGGCCGGCGGGCCGAGGCGACCGCTCCCTTGTTCTCGTATAGCAGCCTGCCGCACGTCGCGCAGGTGACCGGATGCTCGCCGAGGCGAAGCGTGCGCACCGCGGCGGCCGGAACCAGCATCCCGCACCCGGAACAGTTGCCGTTGTGCAGGGCCGCCATGAAGAGCGGCCTGGTGGCGCTCAGCCTGCCGTACAGCTCGCGGATGCGGGGCTGGAGCGTGTCGGCAAGGGCGGCTATCTCCCCGCCCATCCTCTCCGCGTGCGCGGAGTCGCCGCGAGCCGCGCATTCGGCGCGCGCGAGGGTTATGTCCTGGATCCTCCTGAGCGTGTCCAACTGCCCCTTCATGCCCTGCTCCATTAGCTGCCCCGAAGCCCCGTCACTTCGAATCGCGGAAGAACTTGCGCATCTCGCTGGCGGTGCCGCAGCGCATCAGGTCGAGGTATCCGTTGCCCGCCCGGAGCGCGCGGCTGATGAAGGCCATGAGCTGCAGGTACGGCGTCTGCGTGGAATCGTTCGCGAGCGTGAGGACTATGATCGAGAGCGGCGAGTTGTCGATGGTCTCGTAGTCGGGGATGCATCCGTTCGCCGTACCCTCGTTGTCGAGGATCGCGACGGCGCCGACGACGCCCTCCACCGAAGAGCTGCGCCCGTGCGGGACCGCTATGCCATGGTCCAGCCCCGTGGGCATCGAGGCCTCGCGGCGCAGGACGGCCTCCGTCGCGGCGGCGACGTCCTTGACGTGCGTCGGGCAGGCCGTCGCGATCTCGGCGACGAGCTTCTCGATCGCCTCCTTCTTCGAGGCGGCCT
>CAVFWS010000123.1:0-5134 GCA_963626295.1 Clostridium sp. CAG:138 | reverse complement strand
GAAGCAAAAAATGCGCTTGCGCACATTTGATGGTGGCGGCAAACTCCGTTGTAGGCGCGTGCCGCCGATATCAAAGATCGATCGTCCGCCTCCGTCCGCCCCGTCGCCGAGGCGTCCTTCCGCGAACGGCGAGAATTATACCATATTTCGGACACAGAAAACGGAACGGCCTCACCCTCAGGAGCCCAATCGGTCGATTGAAGTTTTGCTTGCGTTTTACGCTGTTTTTTGATACCTTACGAATCCTCTTGCCCAAAGACGGG
Organism: Clostridium sp. CAG:138; assembly: GCA_963626295.1. GTDB lineage: Bacteria > Verrucomicrobiota > Kiritimatiellia > RFP12 > UBA1067 > UBA1731. Next base: position 4,871 of record CAVFWS010000123.1, on the reverse strand, counting down.
AAGAGCGCGGCTGAAAACCGCGATTAACGGCAAACAAGAAAAAGTATCAAAATGGCTATTCGCAAACCCGCTGAGGCAAGTGAGAAGTCCGCTGCCATGGCGGAGCTCCTTGCCGGAACAGGCAAGGAATCCACGTTCAAAAACGGTTCCATCGTGGAAGGGACCGTATCCGCAGTCAAGGGCGGCACCGTGTTCACCGACATCGGCTACAAGTCTGAAGGTGAAGTGAGCCTTGACGAGTTCTCCGATCCCGCCGAGGCGGTGCCGGGTCACAAGTTCAGCGTGATGATCATCGCTCTTGAGGATGACCGCACCGGAATGCTCAGGCTCTCCAAGCGCAGCGCCGACGCGCAGATCCGCTGGAAGATGGTCCAGGAGCGCTATGTCGAGGGGTGCGTCGTCAAGGGCACGATCCGCTCCAAGGTCAACGGCGGCCTCATCGTGGATGTCGATGGCGTGGAGGCGTTCCTCCCCGGCTCGCAGCTTGACGTCGTGCCGATTCGCGACCTCGCCCCGTACATTGGGCAGACGTACGATTTCAAGGTCATCAAGATCTCCGCCGAGCGCCGCAACGTGATCATCTCCCGCCGCGAGCTCATCGAGGGCGCGATGGCCGAGAAGAAGGCGGAGCTGCTCTCTTCCATCGCGAAGGGCGAGGTCCGCAGGGGCAAGGTCAAGAACATAACCGATTTCGGCGCGTTCATCGACCTTGACGGAATTGATGGACTTCTGCACATCACCGACATGAGCTGGGGCCGCATCAAGCATCCGTCCGAGCTGCTCAAGGTCGGGCAGGAGCTCGATGTCATGGTGCTCGACGTCGACCAGGATCGCGAGCGCATCTCGCTTGGCCTCCGCCAGCTTTCCGAGAATCCGTGGGATACGATCGCCGAGCAGTTCCCGAAGGGGGCGCACGTCAAGGGCAAGGTCGTCAACCTCGCGGCGTACGGCGCGTTCGTCGAGATCGCGCCAAACATCGAAGGCCTTGTCCACATCAGCGAGTTCAGCTGGACGAAGCGCGTCGCCCGCGCGAGCGACATGCTCAACGTCGGCGACGAGGTTGAGGTGGAGATCCTCGAGGTCAACGCCAAGGACCAGAAGATCTCCCTCGGCCTCAAGCAGTGCATGTCCAATCCGTGGGATACGGTCAAGGAGCGCTACCCGGTCGGTACGCGCGTCAAGGGCAAGGTCCGCAACTTCACGACCTACGGCGCGTTCATCGAGCTCGAAGAGGGCATCGACGGCATGATCCACGTGAGCGACATGAGCTGGACGCGCAAGATCAACCATCCTTCGGAGTGCCTCGAGAAGGGCAAGGAGGTCGAGGCTATCGTCCTTGAGGTCAATCCCCAGGAGCAGCGCATTTCCCTCGGCCTGAAGCAGGCCTCGCAGGATCCGTGGTCCGAGATCGCCTCCAAGTACAAGGTCGGGGAGCTCGTCAAGGGCAAGGTCTCCAAGATCGCGTCCTTCGGCGCGTTCATCGAGCTCGAGGATGGCGTTGATGGCCTTGTGCACATCTCGCAGATCTCCGATGACCGCGTCGAGAAGGTGAAGGATGTCCTTCAGGTCGGCCAGGAGGTCGAGGCCCGCGTGGTCAAGGTTGACCGCAACGAGCGCCGCATCGGCCTTTCGATCCGCGCAGTGAACATGACTGAGGACGAGGTGAAGGCCCTCTCCGCAGAAGCCGATGCGGAATCCGCCGACGGCTCTGCGGCGTCTGCGGCCGGAAGCGAGTCGTTCGGCGGTCTCGGCGCGGCGTTCGACGAGGCGTTCCAGAATGTCGAATGGCAGCCTGGCGAAGCGAACTGAGAACCCATTTAAGGAGTGAAAGAAAATGGCCAGAGTATGTGAAATGTGCGGCAAGAAGCCCGTAGCCGGGCGCTCGATTGTGCGCAAGGGTTCGCCCAAGTACAAAGGCGGCATCGGCCTGCACACGACAGGCATTTCGAAGCGCCGCTTCCTCCCGAACCTGCATGACGTGCGGGTTTCGGACGGGAAGGGCAACACGAAGCGCATGTGCCTGTGCGCCAAGTGCATCAAGAGCGGCAAGGTCGCGAAGGCCTAAGCCGGATCAGAGGATGCCGCCCGGTGGGGCGGCAGTTCCGCCGGGCGGACGCGTTTGCGCGACCGCCCGTGTTTTTGCAGGGTGCAACTTCTATCGGTGAGGTTTTCTATGGGCAAGGCGTTCAACATAAGGCATTTCAGGGATGCTTCGGACTACACGAAGAACTTTGTCGTCCAGGGCGAGATCGACAGGTACCTGCCGGGCGGCAAGCACTTCATAGACGAGGATCTGATAAGCCGCACGTTGGCGGCGGCGGACGCCGCGCCGGTCGATCCGGTTCGCATACGCGAGATAATCGCGAAGTCGGAATCCACCTGCGAAACGCTGGACGTCGCCGACACCGCCGCGCTCATGCGCGTCACGGACCGGGATCTCTTCGAGGAGATGAGGGCGGCGGCAGACCGCATCAAGCACAAGGTCTACGACAACAGGATCGTCATGTTCGCGCCGCTGTACATGTCCAGCCTTTGCGTGAACGGATGCAGGTATTGCGGTTTCCGCAACGGCAACGACCTGCAGAAGCGGCGCGTGCTTACGATGGACGAGCTGAAGCAGGAGGTCGACGTGCTTGCCGGGCGCATAGGGCACAAGCGCATAATCGCGGTGTACGGCGAGCATCCGGAGACCTCTACCGACTACATCGCCGAGACGATCCGCACCTGCTACGGTCGCCAGGTGAAGGCGCCGAAGACCGGCGCACCCGTCGGCATCCGTCGTGTGAACGTGAATGCGGCGCCGCTGCCAGTGGAAGACCTCAGGGTCCTGCACGAAGTCGGCATCGGCACGTTCCAGGTCTTCCAGGAGACGTACAACAGGAAGCTGTACGAGTCCATGCATCCGGCATGGAGCGTGAAGGGCAACTACGACTGGCGGACGACGTGCTTCCACCGCTGCATGGAGGCCGGCGTGGACGATGTCGGCCTCGGCGTGCTGTACGGGCTGTGCGACTGGCGCTTCGAGGTCCTCGCCACGATCCTCCATGCGCGCGACCTCGAGCGGTGGTTCAACATAGGTCCGCACACGATCTCGTTCCCGCGCCTTGAGCCGGCGAGCGGGACGCGGGTCCCCGAGGAGTCGCCTTGGCTCATCGATGACGATACGTTCGCCCGCATTCTCGTGATAATGCGCCTTTCGGTGCCGTACACCGGCATGATCGTGACGGCGCGGGAGAGGCCGGAGTCCCGCAACCGCGTGCTGAACCATGGGATGACGCAGCTCGACTGCTCGTCCAACATCGCGATAAAGGGCTACAGCGATTTCGCCGACGAGGCACATCAGGAGAAGGCCAGACAGCAGTTCATGCTTGGCGACAACCGATCCATCGAGACGATGGTCCGCTACCTCGCCGAACGCGGCGTGATCACGAGCTTCTGCACCGCAGGATACCGCTGCGGACGCACGGGGGGGTGCATCATGGATGCGCTCAAGACGGGCCGGGAGGGCAAGTTCTGCAAGATCAATGCGGTGCTGACCTTCCGCGAGTGGCTTGACGACTTCGCGAAGGACCCCGAGACGATCCGCGTAGGCAACGAACTAATAGGGAAGGAGTTGCGCGGCATAGAGGCGTGGGTGCCGAAGTTCTACCCGCAGGTGAAGCGGCAGTATGACGCAACCTGTGCCGGGTCGCGAGACCTCTTCTTCTGATGTTGGTGGAGGCGCCCATGATGAGATTGCTCAACACGCTCACGCTTGCCGCCGTGGCGTTTGCCGCAAGCGGGTTCAGGCCATATGGCACCAACGATCTGGTGAACCTTACGGTGCCCGCGACGCATCGCTCCGACAGCGGCGGCATCCTGAACTACAGGATATTCGTCCCCGACATACCGCAGTCTGCAACGAACGGGGTTCCGCTCATCCTGTTCATGCATGGTTCTGGCGAATGCGGCACAAACAACGTGTCGCAGCTCGTCCATGGCGTCGGCGGCCTCGTGTGGTGGAGCCGGAATAGGATGCCCGCGATCGTCGTCGCCCCGCAATCGCCTCCGATGACGGCCTGGAGCCCCGTGTTCTTCAGCCTGCAGGATGCGAGGATGCCGCATTCCGCGCCTCCGATGATCAGGCTCGTCAAGGGAATGCTCGATGAATTGTGCGAAAGGTATCCGGTGGACACCAATCGGATCATGGTCACGGGCATATCGCTCGGCGGCTATGGGACGTGGGATCTGGTGTCCCGGTATCCCGGCCATTTCGCCGGGGCGATGCCCGTGTGCGGCGCAGGCGATCCCGGCGCCGCCGAGGCGGCTGCAAGGACGCCGCTCTGGATATTCCATGGCGAGAGGGACGGCAACGTGCCGAACAGGATGGACCGGGCGATGGTGAGCCGCCTCTGGGAGCTTGACGCCGCAGTGAGATACATGGAATACCCGGATGCCGGACATGGCATATGGGGGCGGGTCTATTCCGATGATGCGGTAATGAAGTGGCTCTTCTCCCGCAGCCGGATCAGGTAGGGGTGTCCGCGCCCCCCCCCTCTTTCTCCTGTCCGCCATCCCCCGATTCGATATGGTATAATATGCGGCATGGAGAAACTCGCGACAGACACCTACGACTTCGAGAAGCTGAGACGCAACGGGTTCACGTATGTGGACAAGACCGACCGCCTCTTGCCGCTCGTCGACAAGTCGATCGGCTTCCAGTTCTTCATCGCCCGTCCGCGCCGCTTCGGCAAGTCGCTCACCGTCTCGACGCTTCACGCCCTGTTCGAGGGGAAGCGCGAGCTTTTCAATGGGCTCTTCATCGAGTCTCGTTGGAACTGGGAAGAGACATGGCCCGTGCTGCACCTCGACCTCGGCGACGTGCAGCCGGA
>CAVFWS010000122.1:0-5233 GCA_963626295.1 Clostridium sp. CAG:138 | reverse complement strand
GTCCACGCGCTGACCCGCCGCCCGGCCCGCAATGCCGGCGGCAAGAATCGCCTGTGCGATTTGGGGTTCGCAACTTGTGGTATAATGCGCATGTTATGAGAGGTAGCATACTTACAGCGCTTGCGGTGGCGATCATCGCCGGTTGCGGGAAGGACGATGGGGCGGCTGACTTCGAGAAGGGAATGGCGGCGTATGCCGCGCGTGACCTTCGTGCGGCGGCCGGCCTTTTCGGTTCTGCGGCCGAGAAGAACCCCACGAACTTCATGGCCCGGATCGGGCTTGCATTGGCCAACATCGACCTTGGCGAGATGCCGTCGGCCAAGGCGGCGGTAGAATCTGCATTGGCCCTTGAACCCCAGTCCGCAGAGGCGCGGCTGGTGGATGGCCAGATCGCATTCTACACGAGGGACTATTCCCGTGCCAGAAAGGATTTCAACGCCGTTGCGGAGGCCATGCGGCTGCCCCCCGCGATACGCTCGCAGGCCCTTTCCGAACTGGCGGTCGTGGAGATCTCGGAAAACAATTTCGACATGGCGCGGCTCGCCCTCTGGCGCGCCGTCCGGCTTGACAGGAAGAATGCCGCCGCATGGTACCACCTCGGGCACCTTTCCCGCGACACGTACCGCTTCGAGAACGCGGCGCTCGAGCAGTTCGAGATGGCGGGACGCCTCATCAAGGATCAGGCTCGGGCCAAGGCGATCGCCCACAAGGTGATACCGGCCCTGCGCGAGTCACTGCGGGCAAAGATGGCGTCCAAGCCCGGAGCATCGACGAGGGATCCCGCCACGGCGGCAAAACTCGTCGCAGAGGGCGAAGCCCTCCTGAAGAAAGACCCCAAGCGGGCCTCCGCCAAGTTTGCGGAGGCGTATTCGAGGGATCCGCTTTCCTATGCGGCGGCGCTGAACTGCGCAAAGGCGACGTCCGCCTCGGCCAGGACGGATTCGGCGGTGGACAAGGCACTCGCCGCGTTTCAGGATGCGATTGACGTAAGGCCCAACTCGCAGGAGCTGTACCGTACGGCGGCGGAGGCCGCACGCAGGCATGGCCGGAACATGCAGGCGGCCAAGTTCCTGAGCCAGGCCCTGGCCCACGAGTTCGAGAACAAGGCCACCCTCAGGATGTATGTACAGGTTCTTCGGCGCCTTGGGCGGTCTTCCGAGGCGAAGCTGTACGAGGCATACCTCAAAGAGCTGTAGGTGGACTTTACGGCGTTAGATTGGGTTTTGCTGGCCGTCGCGGCGTTCTTCGCCGTCGTCGGGCTGTTCCGGGGCTTCTCCGGACAGCTGGGGTCGCTCGTCGGCATCGTCGCCGCCCTTGTCGTGGGGTACTTCGCCTTCGCGCCGCTGCGGGGATTCGTGCAGGCCGGCGGCATGGTCAATGGCGAGGCGGCGCAGAAGAGCCTTGCCGCCGTCGCCGATTTCGTGGTCGCCCTCATCGCGTTCGGCCTGTCGCGCCGTATCGTCGCGAGGTTCGTCTCCTTCCTGGTGCCGCAGCCGACGGACGCGATCGCCGGCGCGGTCGTCGGGCTTTTCAAGGGCGCAGTCGCGATCGGGGCGCTGACCGGCGTGGGGATAGTCCAAACAGGACGGTTCTCGGAGGGGTTCTTCGCGTCGCATTCGTCGCTTGTCAGGGCCGTTGGCGAAATCGCCGATTCGTATATGCAGGGGGCGACGCAATAGGCGCGGCATGGCGCCCGGGCCCGGCACAGTTTGGCTTTATTCTCAGTCAAGAATGCAAAAACTCATGAAGAACCAGATAAATCTGCTTAACCAGCTTCAGGAACTCGTCCTGACGCGTGACGAACACCACCAGATGGGCGACGGCTCCCACATGGACGCGCTCTCGGACTCCATCGACGCCCTTGCGGGGAAGCTCGATCCCCAGGTGAAGGCGCTCTACGACCGGCTATACAAGAAGGATCATGTGGTGATGTCGCCCATGTCGAACGGGTGCTGCGCGGTGTGCGGGATGCGCCTGCCGATCTCGCAGGCGCAGCAGGTGCGGCTGGCCAAGACGATCCAGACGTGCTCGTCGTGCGGGCGGATGCTGTTCAACGAGGAGGAGGATGCGCCGAAGTACACCGGGGGCAAGCCCGTGCGCGGCGAACCCCGCAAGACCGGCATAAGCCGCTTCTCCGCGGAGGAGCTCATGCTGCCGTCCCTAAAGGCGAAGACGCCGGCGGAGGCCATTGCGGAGCTTGCGCTTGCGATGTCGGAGCATCATTTCGTATCCAATCCCGAATCGCTCGTGAAGTCCGCATTGGATCGCGAGAGTGTGCTGTCCACTGCCATGGGCGAAGGACTTGCATTCCCGCATGTGCGCGGGGTCGAGGGTGGCGGACTCACTCTCGCCATCGGCGTTTCCGAGGACGGGATCGCCTGGGATGCCGAAGGCTCGAAGGTGCACGTGGTGGTATTCAGCGTGATTCCCGTAGCCGTTAGCGCATTCTACCTCAGGCTTGTCGCCATGCTGTGCGAAGCGTTCAAGAAAAAGGAGAACCTTGCGCTTGTGAGAGGGCTGAAGACCTCTGGCGAGCTTTGGAAGAACATCGTCAAGGCGACGCGCTACACCATGAAGTAGGGGAGTGGTTGCCCGGGGGGGATTCGAACCTCCTCAAGCGGCATCAAAAGCCGCTGTGCTGACCATTACACAACCGGGCAAAAACGGGGTGCATTATAGCATATGCGGCCACTTGCGTCCATATCTGTTTTTTGGTATATTATGTGACTTTCAAACGATTTCATACCTTGGATTTCAAAAAATGAAACGCAGAGATGACGAGTTGATGCTGTTTTCCGGCACGGCGAACATGCCGCTTGCCGAGAAGGTCGCCGACTACCTGAAGCGTCCCCTCAACAAGATCGACATCAAGCATTTCCCAGACGGGGAGACGTTCTGCCAGGTGCAGGAGGGCGTCCGCGGGCGCGACGTGTTCGTGATCCAGTCCGGCTCGCCGATGCCCAACGAGGCGTACATGGAACTGTTCGTGATCATGGACGCGCTCAAGCGCGGCAGCGCGGCGCGCATCACCGCCGTGCTGCCGTACTACGGGTATGCCCGCCAGGATCGCAAGGATCAGCCGCGGGTGCCGATCACGGCGCGTCTTGTCGCGAACCTCCTCGAGGCCGCCGGGGCCGACCGTGTGCTCACGATGGATCTCCACGCCAACCAGATCCAGGGCTTCTTCGACGTGCCACTCGACCACCTCCATGCGGAGCCCGTGATACTGCAGTACATCCGCTCGTGCAATTTCAGCAAGCCGATCGTGGTCGCCCCCGACACGGGCGGCGCGAAGACGGCGTACGGCTACAGCCGCAAGCTCGGCACCGGCCTCGCGATCGTCGCCAAGCAGCGCATGGGGGACAGCGACGTGGACGCCTTCTCCGTGGTCGGCGACGTGGACGGGTGCGACGTGGTGATGATCGACGACATGACGGCGACCGGCGGCACCTTGAGCGCCGCTGCGAAGCTGCTCAAGGCGCACGGCGCGAAGAGCATCCATGCGTTCGTTTCCCACTTCCCTCTTACGCCGAAGGGCATCGAGAGGCTGCGGCGCGAGAGCGACCTCGATGAGCTGGTCGTCACGGATTCCATTGCCTTGCGTAAGGATTTCGACGTCGATGGGCTTCCGTTCAAGTTCACGGTGCTGTCGGTCGCTCCGCTGATTGGCGAGGCCATCAGCCGCATCCACGAGGACGAGAGCGTCAATTCTCTTTTCAAGGAACTGGGAGACAAGTGAGGCTTCGGTTCCAAATGCGGATTTCCTGCCTGGGGTAGCGCGTGTGCGCGAGAGAGGGCGGAGTCAAAGGAAGAAAGAAGAAAAATGGATCAGGTAAAGATCAAGGCGGAGGTGCGTGCCGAGCAGGGTACGGGCGCCGTACGCCGTCTGCGCCGGCAGGGAATGGTTCCCGGATCGGTGATGAAGATGGACAAGGGTGGGGTGGAGCTCATCAAGTTCTCCCAGCACGAGTTCATGATGGCGATGAGAGGCCACACGAGCAAGCAGCTTCTCGTGACGCTTGAGATGGATGGCCGGGATGTGCCGGCCCTGATGCGCGAAGTGCAGAACGACGTGATCGCGGGAACGCCGATACACGCGGACTTCAGCGAAGTGTCCCTCACGAGCAAGGTGCGCGTCGTCGTGCCGCTGTACCTCGTCGGCGAGCCGAAGGGCGTCAAGATCGGCGGCGGCGTGCTTGAGCAGGTGCTACGCTCGGTCGAGGTGGAATGCCTTCCCACGGACATCGCGGAGAAGTTCGAGGTCGACGTCACGAACCTTGATCTTGACCAGACCCTGTTCGTGCGCGATCTCAGCCTTGGCGACAAGTTCACCACCGTCACGCGCGGCGAACTCGCCGTTGCAGTGATCAAGGCTCCAGATGACGATGGTTCGGCGAAGCCGGCCGCCGCCGCCGCTGCCGATGCGGCAAAGTCGCCTGAGGTCATCAAGAAGGGCAAGGAGGATGCCGAGGCATCCAAGACCGAAGAGAAGAAGTGAGGAGATACCTGAGCATGAAAAAGTATGACGGTCTTTACATCTTCGCCGGCAACGCGAAGGATGATGTTCTCGAAAACAGCCTTGCCAAGGCGGTTGCGGAGATCGAGCGCTTCGGCGGCAAGATCGAGTCGCAGGACATCCTTGGCAAGCGCGCGTTTGCGCGTCCCATGCACAAGCGCGAGAATGGCGTGTATGCCCTCGTGCGCTTTGAGATGGATCCTCTCAAGGTGAAGGATCTCGTCAACCGCTACAGGCTCGTGGAGGAGGTCTTCCGCGTGCAGATACTCGCCGTTGACGACCGCCGCGAGGAGAAGCTTGCCCGGCAGCGGGAAGCCGCCGCGAAGCGCGCTGAACTCAAGGCCCGCAAGGAGAATGAGGCGGCCGCGGCCTCTGCGGAATAGGGAGTGCGCCGATGCCTTCCTTCAATAGGGTGATAGTCATGGGGAACCTGACGCGCGATCCTGACGTCAGGGAGGTCGGTATGAACGCCGTGAAGGTGTGCCGCTTCGCCCTTGCGCTCAACGAGCGCCGGAAGGACCGCAACGGAAACGTGATCGATATGCCGACGTTCGTCGATGTCGATGCGTGGGACAAGCTCGGTGAGCTTTGCGGGCAGTACCTCAAGAAGGGCCGGTCGGTCCTTGTCGAGGGGCGTCTCCAGTCTGACGCCTGGGAGAAGGACGGGCAGAAGCACCAGACGCTGAAGATCCGAGCCGCAACCGTGAAGTTCATGCC
>CAVFWS010000121.1:3294-5234 GCA_963626295.1 Clostridium sp. CAG:138 | reverse complement strand
CGCCACGCAGCCGGCCTTCTTCATCGCCGGGAGGAGTCTCTGCACCGTGACTGCGCGGGCGATTCCCGTGGAGTTCCAGTATCCGCCGTCGTACATCGCCTGGCACTTCACCGTCTCGAAGCAGATTTCGGCCATTTCCTTCGTGACGTCCACGATCGTCGTCTCTACGCCGGTCGGGGCCATCTTCTTCCTGATGTCGTTGATGTCCTTCTCGTCGGGCTGTCCGACATTCGCAGAGAAGGCCTTGACCTTCACGCCCGCATCCAACAGGACGCAGCATATCGTCTTGGAGTCGAGTCCGCCCGACACGCATACGCCAACCGTCTTACCTTTCAACTCTTCGAGTCTCATTTGTGTTTCCTTTTGTAGCTTTCGCTTTCCTTTCAAGTCCTAAAGTTCCGCGAACTCCGGCGGCGGCCTGTCGCCAGCGTATATCGCGTGGGCCTGGAGGATGGCTATGAGCGCAAACGCCGCGACCATCATCTCGCCGCCCTCCTCCAATGCGGTGCACAGCGCGACGAACGAGGCGTCCAGGCAATCCTTCGAAATGCCGCGCAAGTGCCTGTACCAGGCGGGCAGCCTGTCGCATATCTGGACCATCACGCCAGACAGGCCGAAGAAGCACATCGTCCAGGCGACCGGGTGCATCCGGAAGAATCCCCTGACGAGGCGTGGCAGGTAGTACGACAGCATGGCCGCGAACACGCCGAAGAAGAGTATGAAGTACGAGACCGCAACGGCCCTCGCCCCAAGCGGGACCGCGCCGTTCATGACGAACCTCATCTTGAACGGCGTACCGACAAGCGGCGATCCATCCGGCTTGACAAGCCCCTGCACACACCCATGGACATCAACCAGATCCGGATAGAGGTGGTGCATCAGGACGAGATGCAGATCCAGTTCCTTGACCACGGCCATCACCGCGATGCAGGTCACGCCCATGCAGAGGAGCGACTTGCGGCCCAACGTGCCGGAGAATGGACAGCAGAGCCAAACGGCGGGCACGATCAGGGCAAAGAACGGTATGGTGAGCAGCTCGAAGAAAGAGTAGCCGTCGGCATCGAAGGCAGCAAGCAGCGACGACGGCTCCATGGAAACCCATGTGGCGAGAAGCGCCGCCAGCGACGCGAGGAACAATGCTGGGGCGAGAAGCCACGACCTTTTCGACACAAGCAGGTTCATATCACGTCTCACGCGCTCTCGTCTCACCCTGGCACAACATCCGAAGTCATTCATCAAGCACCCCCTTGTAGGCGACGCGGCGCACCTTCTGGATGGAGGTGCGCTCCAGCGGCTCGTGCAGCACGAGTATCTTGCGCGGACGCTTGTAGTCCGCCAGCTTCTGGCAGCGGGTGCGGATGCCGATCCTCGCAACCCGCTCCATCTCGCTCCACGGCATCGGATTGCCGCCGTTGCGGGCGGCAAGGGCCTCCTCGTCGGGGTGGACGACCACGCCCACGTGTTCGCCGGGATCGCCGCCAATCCTGTAGCCGATGACGACGCAGTCCGCTATCAGCGGATCGCCCGAAATCACGTTCTCGACCTCTTCCGGATAGATGTTCTTCCCCTCCCGGTTCACGATGAGGGCCTTCTTGCGCCCTCGTATCGTGATCAGGCCCTGCTCGTCGACCGAGGCCAGGTCCCCGGTACGCAGCCATTCGCCATCGAATGCGTCCTTCGTCGCCGCCTCGTTGTTGAAGTACCCGCGCATGACGATAGGCCCCTTGACCTGAAGCTCGCCCACGCCCGCCTCGTTGGCGTCCGCGATTCGTATCTCGATGTTCGGCAGCTTATGCCCTATCGTGCCTATCTTCGCGACCTTGGGCCCCGCGACGGACACGACCGGCGAGCATTCCGTAAGCCCGTACCCCTCAAGCATCTTTATGCCGAGGTCCTTGAATCCCTTCAGCACGTGCACCGGGCACGGCGCACCGCCCACG
>CAVFWS010000121.1:0-3256 GCA_963626295.1 Clostridium sp. CAG:138 | reverse complement strand
ACTTCCTGACGTTGGCGTTGACTACCGACTTGAGCCCGGTCGCCTTCAGTATCTTCGCGACCTTCGACGCGGCGAGCCTTTCTGCTATCCTGTCGTAGACCTTCTCGACGAGAAGCGGCACCGCAATGAGGATGGTCGGCTGGAGTTCCTTGAGATCGTCGGAAATCGTGCGCAGCGACCGCATCAGGACTGCGGACGAGCCGAGCATTATCGGCAGGATGAGGTTCACGAGGAACGAGAACGCATGGAAGAACGGCAGCACCACGTAGAAGGAGTCGGCATCGTCGATGCGCTCGCCGAATGCGGCCAGGCCACCCTGCGCATCGGCCATGAAGTTCGCGTGGGTAAGCATTGCGCCCTTGGGCTTGCCCGTCGTGCCGGAGGTGTATATGATGCTCGCGACGTCATCCCCTTCGCAGACGTGCCTGTCGTACCACCCGCACTTGCACGAGCCCTTCTTCAGCTCGGACAGGTCATACACCGGCACGGAGCCTATGGCGGCATACGAAGGCGCCCCTCCATCCACTATTACGATCGCTCGGAGCTTCGGCAATTCCGCGGCGATCTGCTGCATCATGGGGATGTGCTGCCTGTCGGTGGTGACAACCACGGCGCCGGAATCCTTGAGTATGTACCGCACCTCCTCGCTGTGCAGCTTTGGATCGAGCGGCACCACGGAAACCCCTGCGCCGGAGCAGGCAAGGTACACGTCCATCCATTCCGGACTGTTTGCGAGTATCTGGGCGACGTTCTCCTCACGGGGCTTCAGCCCGAACTTCGAGCCATACGCCTCCGCCGTGGCCTTTACATCCGCAAAGAACTCACCGTACGTGCGCCGCACCCAGCCATGGTCGCGGCTGAACACCTGCGCGACATGATCCGGATGCCTGCTTGCGAACTCCTCAAGTGCTGAACGTATCGTCATTCCTAGTCCTTTTCCTTACGACCGAGAGTAAGTTACCATATCCAACCCCCTTTTTCAAGGGGGCTTGGGATATGTCGGCAACGGCAGCCCGTCTGCCTCAGCCGAAAAGCCTACGCAGCTTCTCCAGCTGGACGACCTTCTCCCTGTTCTCCGAAAGCTTGCGCCTCGCCTCCTCGACGATCGCCGCGGGGGCATGCTCCGTGAACTGGCTGTTGGCGAGCTTCGCCTCCGACGACCTGATGAATCCCGCAAGCTTTGCGAGATCCGTTTCGATCCGCTTCAACTCGGCCGCCTTGTCCACAAGCCCCTCCAGGGACAGGTATACCGTGCCGAACGACGTCATCTTGCTTGGCATCGCGAGATCGCTGCCGGCCTTGACGAACTCTACGCTCTCGGCACGCATTGCGCGCTTCAGGGCATCGGCCTCCGCCTTGGCGCGATCGTCGTCCGTGGCCACCGTAACCTTGACGAATGCGGACGGCGGCACCTTGTATTCGGCGCGGAGCGCGCGCAGTGCCGTTATGGCCTCGCGCTTGGCGTTCACGAAGTCATACACCTCCGGGGAAAGCCCCCACGACGCCTTCTCGTCGTCCGTATAGCCGGTCGGATAGGGCGCGCGCATGATCGTCTCGCCTTCCTTCAGGTAGCCGAGTTGGTGCGCGATCTCCTCCGTGACGAACGGCATGTATGGATGGAGCATCCTCAATGCCTTCCAGTACACGTCGCGCAGGATTGCGAACGAGACGGCCTTGTTCGGGGAGTCCTTCGCGTACTCGACATACCAGTCGCATATCTGCGTCCAGAAGAAATCGTAGATGGCAAGGGCGCCGTCCTGTATGCGGTAGCGTTCGAGGATTTCGTTCATCTTGCGGCACGCGATGTCGCAGGCCCACAGGATGTGGCGGTCGTCGGCGGATAGGTTGGATATGTCCTTCACGCTTCCGGCGGTCGCATTTCCGTCCGCCTCCCCCTGCATCTGCATGAAGCGGGCGGCGTTCCATATCTTTGTGGCGAAGTTGCGCCCGATCTCGAACTTCTCCTTGTTGACCTTCGTGTCGCAGTCGAGCGACGTGATGAGGGCGATGGAGAAGCGTAGCGCATCTGCGGAATACGTGTCGATCAGCTCAAGCGGATCAAGGGAGTTGCCCTTCGACTTCGACATCTTCGAGCCGTCCGCCGCACGGACGATGCCGTGGATCACGATGTTCCTGAACGGGGGCCTCTTCATGAAGTGTATGCCCGCCATCATCATGCGGGCGACCCAGAAGAATATGATGTCCTGCGCAGTCACGAGGTCGGTGGTCGGATAGTAGTAGTCAAGGTCTGCGGTCTTCTCCGGCCAGCCAAGCGTCTCGAACGGCCAGAGCCACGAGCTGAACCACGTGTCAAGGACATCTTCATCCTGCCTGAGGTCGGCGGCGGATACCCGGCATCCGGCCTTCGCCTTCATCGCCTCGACCGCCTTCTCGAGCGACTCCTCCACGACCACAAGCTCTTCGCCTCGCGCCCTGGACTCTTCGTCCTTGCCCCTAAGCTCCGCGTTGGCGTCCGGGCCGACGTAGTATGCCGGGATGCGGTGGCCCCACCAGAGCTGGCGCGAGATGCACCAGTCCTGGATGTTCTCCATCCAGTTGTAGTATATCTTCGACCAGCGCTCAGGGACGAACCTCACCTCCCCGGACTTCACTGCGGCGATCGCCGGCCCCGCGAGCGGCTTCATCTTCACGAACCACTGCTTGGAAAGGCGGCTCTCCACGGTCTCGTGGCAACGGTAGCAATGCCCCACCTGATTGTCGATGTCCTCCACGTGGTCGAGGAATCCGCCGGCCTCGAGGTCGGCGACGATCGCCTTGCGGCACTCCCAGCGATCCATGCCGCAGTACCTCTCGCCCGCAAGTTCGTTCATGTGGGCATCGTCGGTCATGATGTTGATCTCTTCGAGATTGTGGCGCTTGCCCACGAGGAAGTCGTTCGGGTCGTGCGCCGGCGTGATCTTCACGATGCCGGTGCCGAACTCGCGGTCCACGTAGTCGTCGGGGATCACGGGGATCTCGCGACCCGTCAGCGGAAGGATCACCTTCTTTCCGATGAGGTGCGCGTAGCGGCCGTCCTTCGGGTTGACCGCCACGGCCGTATCGCCGGGAAGCGTCTCGGGGCGCGTCGTCGCGACGACAATAAAATCTTTGTAAATTTCCGCCGGAGGGGTGCGGTGAGACCCCTCCCCGTCCATTCGCCACCTCCCCCCGACTATCGGATACCTTATGTACCAGAAATGTCCGTGGTTCGGCTCGTGCTCGACCTCGTCGTTCGCGAGGGCGGTGCCGCAGCGCG
>CAVFWS010000120.1:0-5253 GCA_963626295.1 Clostridium sp. CAG:138 | reverse complement strand
TATCCATTCTACATCTCTACACCTCTACACGGCTAAAACATCTCCACTATCCACTGCCCACTGCCATCTACAAACTACCCACTATCCATCCTACTTCTACATTTCTCCACGGCTAATATTTCACGACGGCGGGCGGCACGGCTAAATCTCTAAATCCTCAAATGGCTAAATGCAATCGTAAATCGCAAATCGCAAATCATAAATCAGAATCCACCTCTGCACATATCCAGCTTGTGCCGCGTCGACGCCTTTGGCCAGAAGCGGTCGGGAGCGTTCAGCGAAGCAGTAAACAGCATGGCCGCCTGCCTGTAATCCCCCTCCTGCATGAAGGCGGTGCCAAGCGCGTCCAGCATCATGCCGCGCCTGTCAAGGCGCACATCCTTAAGCACGTCCGCCCCAAGACGCTTCACCTCGCCGAAGTCATCGTGGCCGCCACGCGACGCAAGCGCATACGCAAGGCGCGCGCGCACATCCGCGACACTGAACCCTCCGTCGGGGACCGTATCGGCAAGTGTCAGGGCCTTTCGGTACATCGCTATCCCGCTGTCGAAGTCGCGTCTTCGAGAGCAAAGCGAATCGGCCACATGCACCATCGCGCGCGGATGCGCTGGATCGCACGCCAAGGCGCGCCGGTATGCGGTGGCGTCATCCCGCCAGAATCCGAGCTGCCTGAATGCCGCAGCCGCAAACGCAAGCACAACGGCAGACAAGGCCCGCCTCAAGGCAACGCCACTGCGCGACGGACAACCCGCACCGTCAAGGCGTCCCAAGGCGCCCACACGCGCAAGCAATGCGGCGCACAGGAACGAAATGCCCATGGACGGGAGGTAGGCAAAGCGATCCGCGTGCGCCTCGATCCCGAACCCGCCGAAAATGCCGAGCGTCGGCAACAGTCCAGCGACGAACCAAAGGAGCGAGAAGGGGATGGCGTCTGCGATTTGCGATTTGCGATTTGCGATTTGCGATTGCATTCGGCAATCTTCCGATTGGGTCATTTGCGTGTCGCCCGCCTGCGTTGCGCACGGGGGCCGCAACTTGTCGCGACCGAGTTCTGACGCATTCCGCCAACCGCGGGTCACGGACCACAGGCATGCCGCACCCGTGGCGGCCAATGCGGACAGGTTCAGCCAGCCTTCAAGAGGCATCGGCGACCTTATCGTGCGGCAATCGATGTGCAGTCCAAATGGCCATATGGTGGCACGAAGATAGAATCCGATCGCGGAAAGCGCATTGACCAGACGTTGCGGCAGCGGGGTTGCATAGAGCGACGTCGCATCCTGTCCCGCCACGTGCGTCTGCGAATAGGCCGCAACGGCAGCCGTCGCTCCGGCAACCAGAAGCATCAGGATGTATGCCGTGATTCTCGATCGGCGATTTCCGATTGCATCGGGCCTATGCCCCACGCGCCAATCCACGAGCAGGGCCAGGAACGGGAAGCACATGGCGGTCGGCTTGGATAGGCACGCAAGGGTGCAGAAAAGTACCGTAAGGCAGGCAAGCCCTTTGTTATTTACGATCTTTCGATTTGCGGTTTCCGATTGAACTTGGCCATTTGTCGATTGGCTTCCAGAACCACAAAACCTCATCCAACCCAGAAGGCCCAGAAGCGAAAACATCGTCCAGAGAAGCTCTTTTCTCGCCGCAACCCAGGCGACCGGCTCTACGCGCAAGGGATGGATTGCCCAGATGAGCGCGGCAAAGATGATGAGCAAAGGGAATTTGTCATTTACGATTTTTCGATTTGCGATTTCCGATTGCATTCGGCCATTTGTCGATTGGGTCATTTGCGTGGCGACTACGCCCTCGCCATCGAGCGTCCCTCCCGTCGTCACGGAAAACAATGGCCGCGAGGGGGCTGGAACGCAAAGGCCCCGCAGGAAGCGGATCAGCAGGCAGAAATTGACGACGTGCAGCAGCACGTTGCTTAGGTGAAGCATTTGCATCAGCGGGATGCCAGACATCTTGCAGATGGAGAAATCGACCATGTACGAAATGTAGGTGATCGGCATCCATATGCCGCCGTGGCGAAGGTTCGCGAATGCCTCCACTGCATTGTCGAGGCTAAAGCCCGAGGCCACAAACGGATTGCGGAACGTATATGCGGCGTCGTCGATGCCGATGTACGAGAATGCGACGCTGCGCGAAAACAGCGCAAGCACGGCCAGCGCCGCAAGCGACACGGCAAGGCCGCCCTTAACCATGGATTTCAGGTCTATCATCTTGAAAGCATTGCCGTCGGCCGATCAGTTCGCAGAGTTCCTGCGCGACGCGCTCGTCGACCGCCTGCCTGCCTATCTCCACAAGCCGTTCCGCGCGCCTGAAATCCAGGGTCATCACGCCGCCAACCGCCGGACGGATCAGCACGTCCGGCACGTTCTCCGCGAGGACGCGCCTCGTGAGTTCGCAGTTCAGGATCGTCACGGTGTTGGTTATGATGTCTATTATGTTCAGCCTTTCGAGCGGACGTGCCGCAGGCGCAGGATTGGGCGGATTGATGTCTACCGCGATCACCGCATCCGCGCCCATGGCCCGGCATACGTCAACGGGCACGGGGTTTACGATCTGGCCATCCACCAGCACGCGCCCATTTCGCTCCACCGGGAGGAACACGCCGGGTATGGACATTGATGCGCGGACCGCCGAAATCAAGTCCCCCTCGCGCATCACAACCGCATCGCCCGTGTTAAGGTCTGTGGCCACAACTCCAAGCGGAATGCCCAGCCCCTCAAATCGCGACACCCCTATCATGTCCGCAAGAAGCCTCTCAATGCGCTTGCCGGAAGATATCGCCTTTGCCGTAAGCCGGGTTTCGAGCATCAGCCCGGGGAACTTCTTCCAGTCCGGCATCGCGCACCACTCAAGCGCCTTCCCGACACTGCCGGACGCAATGATGGCGCCGACTATCGCGCCTATGGATGTCCCCGCGATGCAATGCAGGGGAACCCCAAGCTCAACAAGACGCCGGTACACGCCTATGTGCGCAAGCCCCCTTGCGCCGCCGCCACCTAACGCGAGTCCGATCTTCTTGCCTGTAAAAGCCATTTCGCAAGCGCTCCCAAAGTCCTGCCTCAACTTATGGCGGGTGATTATAGCATACTTTCGGCCGCCCACCATGCCATACGGGGACAAAAAGAGACCTCCGGGCGACTGCCGGAGGCCTCTTCTTCCACTTGCGGCGCAAGCTTACTTGTTCTTGTGCCGCAACGCTTTCATGCGCTTGTCGTATTTGTGCTTCGACATTTTCTTGCGGCGTTTCTTCTTGATGGAACCCATCTTGATTTCTCCTTTGGTTGATGTCTGCGTTCCGCCGCACACGCGCGCCGGAACTCGGCGTGTACTAAAAGATGACTTTGTTGAGGGCCAACTCTATTATCCCGGTCGCCCCCGCCTCGCGGAGCGTCGGGATCAGATCGCGCACAAGGCTCTCCTCCACGACGGTCTCCACCGCGAACCAATCCGGATCGTTGAGCTTGTTGACCGTAGGCGCGTGCAGGGCAGGCAGCGCCTTCACAATCTTCTCGAGCTTCTTCGCCGGCGCGTTGAGCTTCAGCAGTACGCGACGCTGCGCGTCAAGCGCCCCGAGGAGGAGCATCCTGAGCTGCTCCATCTTCGCCCGCTTGGCGCCATTCTTCCAGGCCTTCCTGTTGGCGATCATGCGCGTGGTGGAGGTGAGGATCGTATCTACGATCCGCAGATTGTTCGCGCGAAGCGAAGAGCCCGTCTCTGTAAGGTCAACGATCGCGTCCACAAGCTCAGGGGCCTTCACCTCGGTGGCGCCCCAGCTGAATTCGACATCCGCCTTTACGCCGTTCTTCTTCAGATACCGCTTCGTGAGGCCAACCGCCTCCGTTGAGATGCGCTTGCCGTTCAGGTCCCTGACCGACTTCACCTTGGAATCGTTCGGCACGGCCAACACCCAGCGCACGGGATTTGACGTTGCCTTGGAATAGTTGAGCTCGCAGACCTCCTGGACGTCGGATCCGTTCTCGTAGACCCAATCGTATCCGCAAATGCCAGCGTCGAGAAGGCCAAGCTCAACGTAGCGGCTCATCTCCTGCGGACGCAGGAGACGGCACTTGATTTCAGGGTCGTCTATGGACGGTATGTAGCTGCGGGAAGAGCACGTAACATTGAAGCCCGCGCGCTTGAACAGCGCGAAGGTCGATTCCTGCAAGCTCCCTTTCGGAAGACCGAGAATTATTGCCATCTGCGGAACTTTCTCCAAATAACCGAAAAAACGCCGCGCATTATACCAAAGCGACCCGGTATCTGCAAGTATTCACCGTACGCGGGAGGGACGCAATCCATTGCGTCCGTGGCCGCTCAGAAGCCCATCAGGTTGTTCGTCTGCTCCTTGCGGATCTCCTGCTCGTCAGTCCAGATGATCTCGCCGCTCGCCAGGTCCTTCAGGTTGAGCGTGAACTTGAAATACCTGTCGGTGACGCCGTTCGTATGGTCGCGCATCTCCGTAAGCGCCCCGTACAGATACATCTGCGCCGCGCTCTGCCGCCCTGCGCGAACGGCCTTCTTCTGGTCCGTAAGCCCATTCATGGCCTGGTCGTTCATGAACTGGAGGTCGTCCGCCGCGCTCGTGCGATCCATGAAGCGGAACTTGCGCGAGCGGATGAGCTTCGTGCGGATCGAATCCGTGATCGACGTCATGTCGAGATGCATGGTCGAGCGGTTCTTGATCCCCGTGATGTCGAGGACTGGACGCTTCCCGCCTATCTCTGCGATGAAATCCTGGTCGGCGAGCATCGAGTCGACCATCTTCTCCACGGTGCGCCTAACGTCCTGCGGCTCAAGTGCGGCGGTCTTCGCCTTCATGTCCAACTGCGTTTCCCTTGCCACGGTTGTCGCGCAGCCAGCCACGCCAGCCGCAAGCACAAGGGACGCCACACCGCCTAAGACCAGATTCTTCATTTCCATCCTCTTTCTTCCTGTTGTTTCGGCGAATTATACCATATCCCGCTTTCCCGCGGAGCGTCGGGCGCTCTTTTCGGGTACGTGGGCGCGGCGGCTACAGCTCGATCGAGTCGAGGTCCTCGTCCTCCTTCTTCGCGTCGTTCATCGCCTTGACGAGCTTCAGGACCTCCGCGACCGGCTCGACGAGCTCCACGGGGATGTAGTCCTCGATCTTGACCTGCGCGTAGAGGGCGCGCGCGAGCTCCACGTTCTCCATGAGCGGTATCCCCTCGCGCACCGCCGCCTCGCGGATCTCCTTCGCCACCGCGTCCGCCCCCGCGCAGACCA
>CAVFWS010000119.1:3806-5317 GCA_963626295.1 Clostridium sp. CAG:138 | reverse complement strand
CAACGTCCTGAAGCGCTTCGAGCGCGTGAACCTGTTGCAGAAGCGCGGCGAATGGAAGGAAGGCAGCCGCGGGCTCGGCCTGAAGAAGACGAAGCCAGAGGCGTAAGCCGCAGACACAGGCGGTTTCGCTTGTCGCGAGTTGGAATCTTCGCCTCTTGCAGGGTGGAGATTCCTTCGTTCTTTACGGAAGGGGGAGATTGCATGGATCAGGAACTGTTGTCCGAGGCGGTTCGCGCCTCTAAGGCCAAAACCATAAAGGAGCTTTTCGAGGAAGACCCGGACCGCGCCGGCAGATACACGCTTTCCGCGGCTGGGTGGACGCTCGACTACTCGAAGAACAGGATCGACTCCGCCACGATGAAGGCCCTGGTGAAGATGGCGGAGGCGGCCGACCTCCAGAACGAGATCGAGCGCATGTTCACGGGCGAGAAGATAAACCGCACCGAGAACAGGGCGGTGCTGCACACCGCGCTCAGGAACTGCGACCCTGACGCAAAGGTTCTTGTGGACGGCAGGGACGTTATGCCCGACGTGCGCGAGACGCTCGCGAAGATGGGCGAGTTCGCCGAAAGGGTGCGCTCGGGCGTGCATCGCGGATTCACCGGCAAGCGCATCAAGCATGTGGTGAACATCGGCATCGGCGGCAGCGACCTCGGCCCCGTGATGGCCGACATAGCCCTTGCCCCGTTCGGCAAGCGTTCCATACGCTGCCACTTCGTCTCGAACGTCGACGCCACGCACCTCGCGGAGACATTGCGCGAGGTGAAGGCCGACCAGACGCTGTTCATAGTCGCCTCGAAGACGTTCACCACGCAGGAGACCATGACGAACGCGCTCTCCGCGAGGGAATGGCTCCTCGGGCAGATCAGGTCCCCTACGCCGAACGCCGTGGTGGCGAAGCACTTCGTCGCAGTGTCCACGAACGTCGGGGAAGTCTCGAGGTTCGGCATCGACACCGCAAACATGTTCGGCTTCTGGGACTGGGTCGGAGGCCGCTATTCGCTGCCGAGCGCGATAGGCCTGTCGCTCATGCTCTTCATAGGGCCGCGCAACTACGCCAGGCTCCTCAAGGGATACTGGAGGATGGACCGCCACTTCCGCACGGCGAAGCTTGACCGCAACATGCCGGTGATCCTTGCGCTTCTCGGCATCCTCTACGCCAACGGATATGGCGCGGAGAGCTACTGCGTGCTGCCGTACGACCAGTACCTGAGCCGCTTCCCCGCGTACCTCCAGCAGATGGACATGGAGTCCAACGGCAAGTCGGTGACCCGCGACGGCAAGCCCGTCGCATACACGACCGGCCCGATCGAATGGGGCGAGCCGGGGACGAACGGGCAGCACAGCTTCTACCAGCTGATCCACCAGGGAACGCACCTCATACCGTGCGACTTCATCGGATTCTGCAGGACGCACAACGCCATTGGCGACCACCACGACAAGCTGATGGCGAACCTCTTTGCCCAGACCGAGGCGTTGGCCTTCGGCAAGACGGCGGAGCAGTGCCGGGC
>CAVFWS010000119.1:1981-3796 GCA_963626295.1 Clostridium sp. CAG:138 | reverse complement strand
GTGCCGGGCCGAGGGCGACCCGGAATCTCTCGTGCCGTTCAAGACGTTCGCGGGCAACAAGCCCACGAATACGCTCCTCGCCGACGATCTCAAGCCCGAAACGCTCGGTGCGCTCATTGCGCTCTACGAGCACAAGGTGTTCGTGCAGGGCGTGATCTGGAACATCTATTCCTTCGACCAGTGGGGCGTGCAGCTCGGCAAGGTGCTCGCAAAGAACGTGCTGAAGGATCTCACCGCCGACAAGCCGTCGCTTGCGCACGACTCTTCGACCAACGCCCTCATAGCCCGCTATCGCAAGGTGCTCGGCAGATCATGAAAAGGTTTACGCTGAACAGGGAATATCTCGCGCGGCACCTTGGGGTGGCGCTGCTTATGGCCGGCCTCGGATGCTGGTTCGTGTACGATGGCTCCGTCGCGTATCCGAAGATGGATGCGGTGGCGTTCTGCGAGAAATACCACAAGAGCCTCGAGAACCCGGAGCGCGAAAGGACCGAAGCCATCAGGCGCCAGTACCAGTTCGCATCGATCTCGTTCATAGCCGCGTTGGCCATCGTCTGCAACCTCCTCAAGGTCAGGGGGCAGACCCTTGAGTGGGACGACGAGAAGATGCTCGGGTCGCTCACCGGCGGCAAGGCCGCGTACTTCCGGGACGTCGCAGGCGTGGATCGACGCCATTGGCAGAGGAAGGGCATACTGGTCGCCACGATGAATGACGGGCGCAGGATCAGGCTCGACTCGTGGCACCATCCGGAGGCGAAGGAGCTCGCCGCGAAATTCGGCGGCTGATCTTCGCTGTGGAGGCTTCGCCGTTGGTCGGGTTCTTCGATAGCGGGATCGGTGGCAGGTGCATCCTCGATGCGTTCAGGCGGCTTTGCCCGGATGAGCGCACCGTCTACGTTGCGGACACGGCGTACTGTCCGTACGGCAACAGGCCGCCGGCCGAGATAGCGGAGCGTTCGCGGACGATATCGGCAGACCTGATCAAGCAAGGCTGCGAGGTCGTGGTCGTGGCGTGCAACACGGCGACGGCGGCGGCGATCGACGTTTTGCGCAGGGAGTGGCCGGACGTTCCGTTCGTCGGAATGGAGCCCGCCATAAAGCCTGCCGCGCTTGGGTCAAGGACCGGCGTGGTCGGGGTGCTCGCCACACGCGGCACGTTCAGCGGAAGGCTCTACCGCAAGACGTCTGCACGTGTCTCCGGCGCGGTCAGGATCATCGAGACCGTCGCAGACGAGCTGGTGTTGCTTGTAGAGCGTGGCGACACGTGCAGCGCGGAGGCGGAGGACGCCGTGCGGGCGCGGATCGAGCCGCTCATCGAATCCGGCGCAGACCGCATCGTGCTCGGATGCACGCATTTCCCCCACCTGAAGGGGCTTATGGAAAAGGTCGCCGCCGGACGCGCGGAGATAGTAGACCCTTCGGATGCCGTGGCGAGGCGCATCCGCGCCGTGCTGTCGGAGGTGCGGTCGTGCGCATAGAGGTGATCAGTCCGCACGGCTTCTGCGGCGGCGTGGACAGGGCCATCCGGATCGCGCGCCGGACGCTTGACGCGAATCCGCCGCCGGTGTACTGTCTGCACGAGATCGTGCACAACGAGTCCGTAGTGCGGGAGCTTTCCGCAAGGGGAATGCGCTTCGTGGACGAGATCGGCGATGTGCCGGAGGGCGGCATCGCGGTGATCAGCGCCCACGGCGCGTCCCCCGCCGTGCTGGAGGCGGCGAAGGGGCGGCGGATCCGTCTGGTGGACACCACCTGCCCGTTCGTCGCCGCCGTCCACAGTAAGATCCGGGAGAACTTCGCCAGAGGGGTGAAGAC
>CAVFWS010000119.1:0-1971 GCA_963626295.1 Clostridium sp. CAG:138 | reverse complement strand
GCCGGGCGCGTGCCTTCCTTCGGACGTGAGGGAGGGCGAGGCCTTCGACACGGTCGTGCAGACCACGCTTGATTCGGGAGACCACAGGGGCGTCTGCACCGCGACGCGGGACAGGCAGCGCGCGGTGGTCGATTTCGTCGAGCGCAACCGGGGAGCGGCGGCAGCCGGGGTGCTTGTGGTCGGAAGCGCGAAAAGCTCGAACAGCAGAAGGCTCGCCGAGGTGGCCGTTAAGGCCGGGGCCAGGGCCTGGCTCGTGCCGTCGGCAGATGATGCCGCCGCCTTGGGTCTCGCAGGGGTGGAGGTGCTTGGGGTGACGTCCGGCGCATCCACGCCGGAGCCGATCCTGCGCTCTGCGGTCTCGGTCCTGATTAATTCCTTTTCTTAACATTCCGTTAACAGGGCCGTGGTATATTTCGCGGCGTTAAGGGAATAATACAGAAAGGAACAGGATATCATGAATGCAAAAAGCAAGTTGACTGTTGCGGCCGCAGGGGTTGCCCTTGCGACGGCCGTGTTCTGCGCCAGTGCGGTTGCGGACAGGCCGAAGGCAAAAGACATGACTTCCAAGACCGCAGAATCGTCGGTGACTACAAACGCCAACGGGAGCATATCCCGCCTGTTCACCGAATCGACGGTGACGACCAACGGGAACATGATCACCGAACGTCGCCGCGAGACACGCACAAACATGGACATGGAGGGGAACGTCCTCGAGACGAGCACGAGCGAATACGCGCAGAGCTATCCGGCAGGGCAGAGCGGCGTGACGCCGCTTGCGGAGATGAAGTCCGGGGCGGCCGGCGCCCGGAAGGCGGGCAACGCCGATTCCTTCCTCGGCCTCAAGTTCGGCGACGTGTTCAAGGCCGACAGGTTCGAGGAGGATGCGGACGACGCCGATTTCCTGCGGGCAACCTTCAAGCCGAAGAAGCCGCTTGACGGGTTCGACGAGTACTACGTGTACGTGACGCCGAAGACGCACAAGGTGGCGAAGATATACGCCTGCGCCAAGGAGGCGGTCGACGCCGGGGCCAACTGGCGGAGGCACTACCTCGTGGAGGCGCTTGAAAGGCGCTATGGCACGTGGGCGCGCCTCTGCAGCTGGTGGAAGCCGTGCTACCAGTTCGAGATAGGCCCGTACCGCCACGTCCGGGCTTGCCTTAGCGACGCCACGCAGGGCTACGAGACCGTGGTCGTAGCGTGGGACGATGCCGTCACCTCGCAGGCCGTACAGGAGAGGGACGAGCTGCGCGAGGAGGCCCGCAAGACTGCCGCCGAGAAGCGCGGCCAGCGCGTGGACGCGGCGGCGGATGCGTTCTGATTCGCATATTGCATGGCCAGTTAGGGTCAAGATATGCCACTCCATGGCCATGCGCGGGACTGGCGGTCCGATTAGGGTCGCCCGTCCTTTTTCATTTCAGCGAGGGGTCTCTGATCAGGCGACCAAGGAGGCCGCCGCGATGGCGAACGGCTTCACGGGCATCATGGGCTACGCCTCGACCACAGTCTCCGGCATCGGGATCGCTTTCATCAAGGTACATTTCGGATGGGGCGTCACGCTTTGCTCCATCGCCGGCTTCGCGCTTGTCGGAATGGTTCTGTTCCTGTTCGCGTGAAACGCGTCCGCAAATGACGGTTGCCACTCAAAGATAAAAATATTTAAAAACCACTTGCATCCACTTGGGGGAAATGATATATTACGCATCTGTTTTCACGACGCCATAGAGTGCGAGCTTAACTCAGTTGGTAGAGTGCCACCTTGCCAAGGTGGTTGTCGAGGGTTCGAGTCCCTTAGCTCGCTCCATTGATATGGCGCTGTGAGATCGGTGAAATGGGAGCATAGCTCAGTTGGTAGAGCAAGTGACTCTTAATCACTGGGTCCAGGGTTCGAGTCCCTGTGCTCCTACCATTTCGCTTGCTGGCTAGGTAGCTCAGTTGGTAGAGCAACGGACTGAAAATCCGTGTGTCAGCGGT
>CAVFWS010000118.1:0-5439 GCA_963626295.1 Clostridium sp. CAG:138 | reverse complement strand
ACCGGACGCAGCGCACGCAAGCACGGCTGCCGACATCGCCATGCGATGGTCTCCGTACGTCCTCACAACGCCGCCGCGCATACACTTGCACCCACATACGACAAGGGAATCGCCCTCGACATGCGCCTCGCCGCCTACGGCGTTCACCATCTCCGCCGCGGACCTGAGCCTGTCGCTCTCCTTCAGGCGGAGCCTGCCGCAATTGACGAACCTCGTGACGCCGATTCTCGATGCCGCGCGCGCCGCAAGCGCCGGGATGAGATCCGGCACAGGCCCGGCATCCACTACCGGCGAGTCCAGCAGCCACTCCACGGCCCGATCGCCCTGGATCGACTTTTCGTTAAGCCCGTCAACCTCAACCCCGTCCATCGCAAGGAAGAATGCCGCCTGCGACCAGTCGCCCTCCACTTCCCTGCCGCCAGGCATACGGTAGCGCTGACCGCCCCTTATCTTCCATGCCGTCGGCCCCGGCTTGTCGAACTGAATGCCGGCGTCGCGCAGTGTCGCCTCCGTAAGCGCCACATACGCCGCACTCTGGAGATCGCCCTCCACCACGATCTCGCTGTCCCAATCCGCAAGGGGCAGGGCGAACAGGAGCCCCGTTATGAATTGCGACGACACGTCGCCCGGCACGACGTACCGGGCCTTCTTCTCGAACGGCATTGCGGGACGCTCGCCAAGGCGTCCCTCGCACACAAACCTACCCTTCCAGCCCATCACGCCCGCGATTGGCGTGAGGAAGCGAAGAGTGGAGCCGCTCTCTCCGCAATGCCATTCGTGCTCGCCGTTCATCATGGCCCTCAGGCATTCGCGCGTCGCCTCGATGTCTTTCGAGACGCCGCGTATCTTCGGCCCGGCCACGCCGCTCAGCGCGGCGGCGATGATCTCGCGATGCGCAATCGACTTCGAGGAAGGCACGGCAACCCTTCCCCTGCGAGCCCCGGGCAGCAGCACCTTCTCAATCCGGTCACACGGCACTGTCCACCACCTTTCCCAGCTCCGCAAGCGGAACGCTCTCCACAAGGCACCTGCCGACGCCATGCGGGACAACCAGATCGATATGGTCGCCGGACACCTTCTTGTCCGCAAGTATCACCCCTGCGATCTCTGCCGGCGAGAAGTCCGTGCGCACACCGTAGCCCATGGCCAGGGCAAGCGATTCGATGCGCTCCTGCTCCGGACGGGGGAGCGCACCCATATTCATGGCGGCGCGGGCAATCATGGCGATGCCTGTCGCGACCGCGCGCCCATGGGATACCGAATACCCGCTCAGCATCTCAATGGCGTGCGCGAACGTATGGCCAAGGTTGAGCAGCTTGCGCGCGCCGTCCTCCTTCTCATCCTTCTCGACAATGTCTCGCTTCATGCCAACGCATTCGGCGATTTCGCGCTCGCCGATCCTCTCCAGCGGCGCATCCTCAAGCCTCGAGAAAAGCGCACCGTCGCCAAGCACCGCATACTTGAGCACCTCGCCCATCCCGTCCATCCGCCACTCGTCCGGGAGCGTACTGAGGAAGGACGTGTCGCAGAATACGGCTCTCGGCTGATGGAAGGCTCCGACGAGATTCTTGCCGACGGGAAGGTCTACGCCTGTCTTGCCGCCGACAGACGAATCCACCATGGCGAGGAGCGAAGTGGGGATCTGGACGAATGCGATGCCGCGCTTGTATGTGGCCGCGGCGAAACCGGCCATGTCGCCAGTGACGCCGCCGCCAAGCGCGACGACCAGGTCCGTGCGGTCAAGCCGTCCCTTCGCCAGGAAATCCACCGTGTCGCCATATGTGGAAAGCGTCTTCGACCGCTCGCCGGCGGGGAACACGAATTTCAGCACCTCTAACCCCGCAGCGGCAAAGCCTTCGGATATCGCGGCGGCATGCAGCCGATCCACGTTGGAATCGGCAACCAAGGCCACCCTCCTCGCGTCCCGAAGCGCTTCACGGACGAACGTTGGGGCAGAGGCAGATGCGCCTGCCCCTATCTCCACGTCGTACGGAACGGATGTATGCACCCTGATGCGCGTCATGGCATTCCCTTTCCGCGTCATCCCTCGGAGTACGACCCAAGGAAGGTGAAGTGCTCGATCTCCGGATCGATGCTGAACCCGGACAGCATCTTCAGCACGCGGGGATCGCGGGGCGACGCCTCGAAGTCAAATATGAACCTGAACTCGAAATCCGACCCCGGCACAGGACGCGACTCAAGCTTCGTAAGGTTCACGCCTGCCGCAGCGAACTTGACAAGCACGTCCGTGAGAGCCCCCGGACGGTGGTTCAGGCTCATCATCACGGAAAACTTGTCCGCATCGGGATATATCTCGGCCCGCTTGGATATGCAGATGAACCTCGTGTAGTTGCTCGCGATGTTCGATATGTCCTCGCGCAGCACATCCAGGCCATAGAGCTCCGCGCACTCCCTCGACGCTATCACGGCAACGTCCCGGCGCATGGACTTCGCAAGCCCCGCGGCGGCGGCGGCGGTGTTCGTCGCAGGAATGGCGCGGATGGACGGATTCCCGCGCAGGAACTCCGAGCACTGGGCGATCGCATGCGGGTGGCTCGACACCTCCCTTATGTCCTCAAGCTTCACCCCGGGCGGAGCGAGAAGCACATGGCGGATGCGAAGCTTCATCGCGCGCACTATCTTGAAGTTGTGCCTCGCCATGAGGTCGTACACGGCCGTCACGCTCCCCACCGCCGAATTCTCTATCGGGAGCACGCCGTAGTCGCACATTCCCTTCTCCACGGCGGAGAACACGTCGTCGAAGCCCTTGAAGTAGAATATCGTCGGGAACTGCACCAGCCGGCACACGGCCTGCTGGGAATACGAGCCCTCAACGCCGGAGCACGCGACCGTGGCGGAGGACGGGAACCTTTCGGGCGTCGATGCGATTGCCCCGCCCACCGACCTGGCGAACGCATCTCCTCCGGCAATCTCCGCGCGCTGGCGGCCTCTCGACATCGACATCAGCGTGGTGAACAGGAGCCTTGCCTCATTCTCGAAATCGGGGCCGACAGACTTCGCCACCTTTGCGAGTATCTCCCGTTCGCGCGCCGGATCGCATATGGGCGCGTGGCTGGTCTTCTTTGCCGCCGCGACCTTCTCGGACGCCTTCATCCTCTGCACGAACAGCTTCACAAGCTCTCCGTCGATCGCATCGATCTCGTTGCGGATCTTCAGGAGATCCCGTTCCTTTTCGCCTTCATTCATGATCAGCCTCTCTTCCATGCGTGTGGACGAATCGCGCCTATGCGCTTCATCGTATCCTCGAACATCTCCGGCGTCTGGCTCTGTACGCCATCGCAAAGGGCGTGCGGCGGATCGTTGTGCACCTCGATGATGAGGCCGTCCGCCCCCATTACGGTGGCGCCCATAGCGCAGGGCTCCACAAGGTGCGCGTATCCCGTGGAATGGCTGGGATCCACGACCACCGGCAGGTGCGAGAGCCGCTTGAGCACGGGTATGACCGTAAGGTCGATCGTGTTCCTGGTCGCGGTCTCGAACGTGCGTATCCCGCGCTCGCACAGCATGACGTTCGGGTTCCCGCTCGCCATGATGTATTCGGCGCTCATCAGAAGCTCCTGGAGCGTCGCGCTCATGCCCCTCTTGAGCAGGATCGGCTTCTTCGTCATGGACCCGACCTCCTTGAGCAGGTCGAAGTTCTGCATGTTCCTTGCGCCGACCTGGATCACGTCGACGTCGTTGAACAGCGGCAGGTGCTCGATGCTCATGAGCTCCGTGACTATGGGCAGGCCGGTTTCCCTCTTCGCCTCGAGAAGTATGTCGAGCCCGCGCTTGCCCAGGCCCTGGAACGCGTACGGGGACGTGCGGGGCTTGAACGCCCCGCCGCGCAGCAGCGTCGCCCCGGCCGCCTTCACCCGCCTGGCGATGCCAGTCATCTGCTCTACGGACTCCACGCTGCAGGGCCCCGCTATCACCTGGAAATTGCCGCCGCCGATCTTGGCGCCCGAGCAGTCGATTACGGAATCGTCCGGATGGAACTTCCTGTTGGCCGCCTTGTAGGGCTCCTGGATCCGCTGGACGCTTTCCACCACGCTGAGCGCCTGCACGAGCCCTATGTCCATCTTGGCGACGTCGCCGATGCACCCGATGAGCGTCTCGCGCTCGCCGGTGCTTATGCTCGGCGTGATGTGGCGGTCCCTCAGCCACCTGACAAGGCTATCGACCTGCTTTGGGTCTGCGCCTTTCTTCAATACGATGATCATCTCTATCTGCTCCTTTTGAAATCTTCACTGCATTGCGGCCAAACAAAAACGGCCTCGCTCTTTTCCTGGAGCGGGGCCGCATGCCTGATCTCTTGCCTACCGATCGTTCAAGATTGCGCGAATCCGCCCCGGACTGCCTGTCCGAAGTAATAGTACCACGTAAACTCGAATCGACCGTTCATCTGATCTCTCTCAATGGGCGCGTATTGTATCACATCAGATTCGGCAATGCAATACGCTTTCGGAGTTTACCGGAACACGATCACCAGTCCGCCCGGATAGGACTCCGTCCCGGTGGCGGCGGAGAAGCGCAGCGAGAGGTCCTTGTAGGCGAGCTGCCCGTCGGCGGACTCGGCGACGAGCGTGAGGATCATCCGCGAGCGGTCGTCCGCCGCCGCGATGGCGCTTCCGTCTACCGTGACCACGAACCTCCCGCCGCCCTTCGGATAGACCCTTACCGCCGGGTCCGGCACGAGCGACAGGTGGCTCGGCCGCGCCGACAGCGACGTGACGTTTCCCGAGCAGACGACGAGCAGCGCGTTCGCGCCTCGCGCGCACTCGCGGTAGAGCCCCTCCTGCACGGCAGCCGGCGACGACGGCTTCCGCGACGAGACGGAGAGGATCCGCGGCCGCTCCGTCGCCGTCCGCTCCTCCTCTCCCCACGCGACCGCATCCGGCAGTACGGACGCCGCAAGCCCGGAGACGGCGAGGTCGTAGATTGTCGCGCCGTATCCCTTGTAGTTGTAGTTCGAGCCGCTGTGCGAGAATACAAGCTTCAGCCGTCCGCGCTTGCCCGCGACGGGTGCGAGCGGGAGAGCGACCCTCTGCACCGCCGTCTTGTTCGCCCAGTTCGTGACGGAATAGAACGTCGTCACCGCGCCGTCCGTCGCCGTGAACGTGACCGTGACGACATCGGAGGTGGCCGTGTAGGAGCCCTTGGCCGTCCATCCGAACGAGAGGACGCCGTCCGCCGTCGCCGTCCAGTCCTCGGCGAGCGCAAGCGAGCCATCGTACGCGCCGAGCGTGACGGACGTTCCGCCGTCTTGGGATGGCGTGTTGAGATATCCCGTCGAGAGGGTCCAGTCCGCGCTTCCGACCGTGTAGGCGAAGTTCGTCGCCAAGAAGGTCTCCGCCCCCGGCAAGGGCAAGCGGACCGTTCCCGCGATGGCCGTCTGCACGGCCTCGCTTTCCGTCGCGCCGTCGCCCTGCGGCGTGA
>CAVFWS010000117.1:0-5527 GCA_963626295.1 Clostridium sp. CAG:138 | reverse complement strand
GCACTCGATGGCGCACAAGCTCGGCGCGTTCCACCACATCCCGCACGGCATCGCGAACGCCCTGATGATGGAGGAGGTGCTCCGCTTCAACGCAAGCCCGGTCCCGCGCAAGATGGGCACGTTCCCGCAGTACGACCACCCGCATACGATGGAGCGCTACGCGGAGATCGCCGACGAGCTTGGCCTTGGCGGCAAGACGGTGAACGAGAAGTTCGAGAACCTCGTGAAGGCGATCCGCGAACTCCAGAGGCGCATCGGCATCAAGCCCACGATCCGCGACTACGCGCCGGACGAGAAGGACTTCCTCGAACGCCTCGACGCCATGACGGAGCAGGCGTTCGACGACCAGTGCACCGGCGCGAATCCGCGCTACCCGCTGATGAGCGAGATCAGGCAGATGTATCTCAACGCCTACTACGGCAAGCACGAAAACGTATGAGCGAAAGGAAAGGAATCTCAAGATGAAGAAAGAGACCAAGAGGAAAGTCGCCGAGAAGAAGGCCGCGGAAAAGGCGCCGGCGTCCAAGAAGTGCGTCTGTCCGGTGAAGAAGGACAACGTGCTGCTTGAGCGCTCCCACAAGGTGGTGGTGAAGGACAAGGGCACGGTGCTCAAGATATTCGACCAGGAGTACAAGGTGTCCGCAATCCTCAACGAGGCGATGAACGAGGCGAGGGCGGCCGAGACCGGCCTCCCGGTGGCCAAGGTGCTTGAGGTGATGAAGCTGCGCGACCACTGGTGCATCCGCAGGGAGTGGGTCGAGGGCGACACCCTCGCGGACGTGATGCTTAAGGACAGGAAGAACACCGCGAAGTACCTGAAGCAGTTCGTGGCGATCCAGTGCGAGATATTCTCGAAGACCTCGGAGCGCATGGGCAACCTCAACGACAAGCTCGACAAGCTGATCTCCGCATCTCCGCTCCCCAAGGAGACGCGCTACGACCTGCACGTCAAGCTGCAGTCCATGCCCCGCGGGAAGTCCCTCTGCCACGGCGACTTCAACCCCACGAACGTGATCGTCACCCCCAATGGCGACTGGCGCGTGATAGACTGGTCGCACGTGCGGCTTGGCGACCCCCTCGCGGACGTCGCGCACACGTATCTGCTCCTCTGGCTTTCCGGCTACATGGCGGGCGCCGAGAAGTACATGAACCTGGCGTGCGATGCGCTGAACGCGAAGGTGTCCGATGTGCAGAAGTGGCTCCCGATAGTGGCTGCCGCCGCTTCCGCGAAATTCCACGACCCGAAGAACCTTGACCTGCTGACGCACTGGGCCTCGGTGGTGGATTACGAGTAACGGGCGGATTCCCGCCGGGCCAAGAAGGGCGCGACTGCCGCATCTGCCGCCGTCGCGCCCTTCGCGTACGTTTGCACCGTCGCCGAAGCCTATCTGCGGCCTTTCCTGTCGTCTCTGTCGGGCTCCTTCAGCGTGGCGCACAGCACCCCCTGGAAGCGCGGCTCGTAGCCGTCGCCGTCTTCCGACATCTCGGCGAGGATGCATCCCGTCCCTTCCTCGAAATACTCCCAGTGTTCATCGTCCGTCTTGTACAGTACGCCCCGCGTGCTCATGACCTGCCAGGCGACGAATCGGCGGCCGTCCGGCGTCTCGACGCGAACCTTGAGCTTTGTCCTGAACGGCAGCCTCACCCCGGTCGGCGCGACGAAAGTCGTCTCATGCTCTTCGCGGCCATAGTCGACGTGCAGATACGTCCCCTCTTCGCTTACGAAGCGTACGCTCCTGATTGGGGAGAAGGTCCACGTGGCGCATCCGGCCACGAAGAGCGCCACGGCGCCGGTTAGGGCGGACAGGACAGGTTTCATCTTTTTGCCACTTGATTCTTGCATTGCCAAAACGTCGGAATGATAGCACAGAACGGGCGCAAGGCGCAAGCCGTCCGGGATTCGCGCCATATCGCCGCGCCGATGCCGGCCGTCGCGCGCAATGGCCCTGCACATGCCGGAGGAGCTATTGCCTGGTGGCGGCTATCCGTTTGCGGATGGCCACTGCGAATGCCTGGCCGGAAGAGGATAGGGGAATGCCCTTCCTGTGGATCATGCCTACGCATATGGTGTCGTCAAGCTTCAGCGGCACCGAGATCATCGCGGGGTTGTACGAGCGGCTGTGGGCGCCGGATGCGACCGTGAATCCGTTGAGGCCGAGAAGCAGGTTGGTCATTGTGGCCCGGTCCCGCACCCGGATGCTCTTCTTGCGGTCTATGGCGGGCATCACCTCTTCCGAGAAGTACAGGGCATTCTCCACGCCCTGCTCGTATGTAAGGTATGGGTAGGGGTCGAGCTCGTGCGGCTTGATGATCCTCTTGTTCGCGAGCGGGTGCTCCTTGCCGAGAAAGACGTGGGGCCTTGCGGAGAACAGCTCGTCGAAGTCGAGCTCCTCCTTGCGAAGTATCTTCGTGATCGCGGCCTCGTTGCGTCTGGACAGGTACAGTATCCCGATCTCGCTCCTGTGCCTGGCGACGTCATCGATGATTTCGCTTGTGACCGTCTCGCGCAAGGTGAAGTCGTAGGAGTCCGCCCCGTTCGCGTTGACCACGTCCCTGAAGGCGTCGACCGCAAAGGCATAGTGCTGGCAGGAAACGGCAAACTGCGGACGCCGCACTGCCTTCCCCGTGTATTTCTCCTGGATCCTCGCGGCGTCATCGAGGATCTGCCTTGCGGAGGCGAGGAACTCCTCGCCCTCACGCGTCACGGAAACGCCCCTGCTGGAGCGCGTGAAGATGGCGACGCGCAGCTCCTCCTCAAGGGCGTGTATCGATTCTGTCAGCGTCGGCTGCGTCACGAACACCTGCCTCGCCGCTTCGCTGAGGCTGCCGCACTCGGCCACCGCATCCACGTACTTCAGTTGCTGAAGAGTCATCTCACATCCTTTTACGTTTCCGAAGCACGGCGAATCCCGTCTTCATGTGCCGCACATTCTACCACATCGGACGATGCGGATGGATCTGGATTCGCCCATCGCCTCAGGCGCGCGTTCCACGACCCTGTCAGCCGACTGGGGTCAGGTTCAGGCGCGCGAACTTCGCGAGGGCGGCGCGCGCCTCATCGTCCGTCAGCGGCGCGTATGGCGCACGGCAGGGGCCGCAGTCTATGCCGACGGCTTTCATGAAGACCTTGAACCCGCTCCAGTTGTCGGGGAAGCAGTCCACCACGAGGTCGACGAGTCGGTTCACCTCCAGTTGCCAGCGCGCCGCCGCGCGGAAGTCGTTTGCGGCGCAGAGGTCGCAGATCCTGGCGAAGTGCCCCGGAATGATGTTGTAGTTGAGCCCGATGCCGCCGGCGAACACGTCGCCCATGGCGAGCGCGGAGACCAGCAGCTCGTCGCAGCCGTTGAACCAGATCGTCTCCCTGTCGAGCATTCGCGACAGCCGCTCGCAGGCGTAGAAGTTCGAGCCGGTGTACTTGATGCCCCGCACGTTCGGGAGGCCGAAGAGCCGCACGTCGCGCTCCGGCACGAGCGTGGAGTTGAAGGCGTAGATGAGGAACGGCAAGTCCGTCGCCTCGCTGATCGCGCGGTAGTGGCGCATCGTCGACGGGAAATTCTGCCCGAAATAGATCGGCGCGACAGACGAAATCCAGTCAACCCCCGCCTTGGCCGCGGCCTTCGCGAGATGGACGGAATCCTCCGTACGCACGCATCCCACCTGTGCGATCACCTTTGCCCGTCCCCTTGCCGCCCGCACCGCGCGGTCGTAGACGTAGACGCGCTCCTCGGGCGTGAGCAGAAGGCCCTCGCCCGTCGAGCCCGTAAGGTAGAACCCCTTCAGCCCGTGCGCGATGCCGCGCTCGACCATCGCGTCGATCGCCTCGCCGTTGACGCGCCCCTTCGCGTCGAACGGCGTGAACATTGCGGCATGCGCCCCGGCCATGCCCGCGAAACACCTGTCCTCAAACCGAGTCTTCATTTAGCGTTATCCGTTTCCTTCCTCGTGAAGAAGCTGACTACGGGCGCGACGACGAGGCACGCGGCCATGCCGAACGCGCCGTAGAGCAGGAGATGCGGCTTGCCGGCGAACGGCAGCTGGTCGAGCGCTATGCATACGGCGTAGTTCGCGACCAGCCCCGCCGTCGCGCCCGCCGCGTTGACCCGCCGGCAGAAGATGCCCATGAAGAATAGGCAGCCGAGGCCGCCCGTCAGCACGCCGAGGAACCGCTGGAACTGGTCGTAGATCGAGTAGACCTCGCCGTTCGCCAGGACAAGCGCGAAACCGCCGCCCAGGAGGCCGACGATGACCGTCGAGACCTTGCCGCAGACGAGCAGACGCCTCGCATCCCCAGGGCGTTCCGGCCCCTTCAGCCAGCACCGCCTGTAGAAGTCGGTCGTGAACGCGCTCGCCGCCGCGTTGAGGTTCGCCGAGAGCGTGCTCATCGTCGCCGCCGCGACGGCCGCCAGGATGACGCCCGAGACGCCGGTCGGCAGGTCGTTGCCGATGAAGAGCGGGAACACCGCGTCGTTCTGCGCCATCGTGACGTCGAGGAGCTCCGGATGCGACCGGTAGAACGTCCAGAGCGCGACGCCGATCGTGAAGAAGACGATGCAGTTCGCGAACGAGAGGACTCCGTTGAAGAGGATCGACTTCGCCGCGCCCCTTTCGTCAGGGGTGGTCATGTACCGCTGCACGACGCACTGGTCGCTCGTGTAGCTCGCGAGGTTCGCGACGAGGCCGCCGACGAGCGTGACCCAGAAGACCGGCCGCGTCCAGTCGAGCGCGAAGTCGAAGACCCGGAACTTCCCCGCCGCCGTGCCGAGCGAGACGAAGCCCGACCACCCGCCGTCCGTCCCGCAGACGAGGAAGGCGTAGATGGCGGCCGTGCCGAGGATCAGGATCACCGACTGCACGAAGTCGCTCCAGATGACGGCCTCCACGCCGCCGAGCGCGCAGTAGAGGATGGTGACGAGCGTGACGACGGCGATGGCGACGTTCACGTCGAGGCCGATGACCGCCGAGAGCGCGACCGCCGGCAGGAACAGTGGCAGATCCGCCTTCGCCGCAAGGGGCGTCGAGGCGGCCTATTTGCCGCCAGCCGTCTTCAGGCTTTGCGGCGTCAAGCGCATATACCTCGTCATGGAATCGCTTTTGTCCGCCACCGGACAAAGGCTTGTCGGGGAAGTTGCTCCCGCCCGCGAGCAGGACCTGCCCGTGCGAAAGCCCTGCGTAGGGCTTCAGCACGCCGATCCCCGGCAGGGACGGCGCCTCGCGCCAGTCGAGCGACGTCTTCGCCGTCGCCGCGCCGATGCCGAGCGCGAACGCCAGAAATCCTGTCAGAAGCCGCATCATCGTCCGTCAGCGGATCGTGAACACCGTCCCCGGTGCCACGACCTCCACCTCGACCGGTTCGCCCGATGTCATGCGCTCGCCGTCGGACACGCGCAGGAGGAACGCATACGACCCCTTCGCGTTGACGGTCACGGTCGTCTCGGCGGCGTTGGGGTCCGCGAAGACGACCTGCGACGCGTCGCCGCGCGCGACCCGCCATTCATAGGTCAGCGCCGCCGTGCCGTTCCCGTCGTCC
>CAVFWS010000116.1:0-5546 GCA_963626295.1 Clostridium sp. CAG:138 | reverse complement strand
GCAGGGGCTCTTCATCGGGTCGGGCGTCATCGAGGGAAGCTGCAAGTGCCTCGTGGACCAGCGGTGCGACCTCGCGGGGCAGCGATGGCATCCCTCGTCTTCGCAGAAGGTGCTGACGATCCGGGCGGCCGTGCAGGACGGGCTGCACGACCTCTACTGGGAGGAACGCTCGACGATAAGGGCGTCGGCGTGACGAAAGCGACGGGAATCAATCCCGCCGTGTCACGTTTTTGTCATACACCCGCCACGTTTTTCTCCGCGTCCGGAACATGGTATAATCCGATGCATGAAAAGAACAACCATTCTCGGCATCGCGATCGGGGCATTTGCCTGCGGCATGGCCACAGGATACGTGTCGCGCGCAAAGGCGGCAAAAGACGATGCCGCCATCATGGACGATCACGCCACACCACGCCAAAGGTCGGCGATCCGCGATGCGGATGCGCCCCTTCTGCGCAAACGCATCAGGGAACTCGAAAGGCAGCTGAGCTCGATGAAGGCCGCGCAACAGGCGGAGGCGAGGCAGCCGCAGATCGCGGAACAGACGCCAGACGACAAGCCTGCGGGACGGGCAGGCGACCGCAACGCCCCGCCGCATCCGCCCACCGCCGCCGACATGAGGGCGAGGATGGAGGAACTGCGCAAGAACAATCCGCAGCGGTATGCGCAGATGACCAACAGCTTCGCAAGGATGCGGTCGCGGAGCAGAGACCGCACACAGAACCAACTCAACATTCTTGGCAGCGTAGACCTCTCAAGGCTATCGAAGTCAGAGCGCGAAGTGCACGACCAGTACCAGGAAGCCGTGTCCAGGCGAGAGGAACTCCGGGAAATGCTGAATCCGCAGAACGAGGACGTCACGGAAGAGCAGCGCCGGGAATTGTTCAACGAGATGCGCGAGCTTGACAGGCTGACGACGGAACTCGCCGAATCCGAGCGGAATACGCTGCTTATGCAGGTGGCCAGGGACCTTGGCGCGACAGGCACGGAGGTCAACGACTTCATCGAAACAGTCTCCGCCATATACGAAGCCACGCAAGTCCGTGGCGGCGGACACAGGCCTTCCGGGGGCGGTCCTCCGCCCCGCCCCTGACCGCGCACCACATCGGCGATCGTTCCGCTTGCCTATCTGCGGTTTTGCTGACGATACCTGTGCGTGCCGCCGGTGCGGCCCTTCAGGTCAAAGCCGTCCAGGCCAGGCACGCCAAACTCGCGCAATCCCGGAGTGTCGAGGGCCATCGCGCCGCATGGCAGCATCACCAGCTCTCGCGAAGTCGTAGTGTGCCGCCCCTTCCCGCTCCACTCCTGAACATCTCCAGTGGCCATCCACTCTTCGCCGGCAAGCGTGTTTACAAGCGTGGACTTCCCCACTCCGGACGAGCCGACAATGGCGATGGTCTTCCTCGGCCGGACGTATCTCCACACCTGATCCATGCCTTCACCCGACAGGGATGAGACCTCGATCACGGGTACGCCGTATTCCGCAAAGTCAGCCGCATGGGTCCCTTCTGTGGAGCCGATGTCGGCCTTCGTGAGAAGCAGCGCCACCCGGTCGAGGCATCCTGACTTCCTGGCGAGCGCAAGCATTCGCTCCAGTCTCGCAACAGACGCATTGCCGTTCATCGCCATCGCGAAAAAGAGCGTGTCGAAATTCACGGCAAGCGTCTGGGACCCGAATCCGGACGATGACGGATCCAGACGCTCAAGCGCAGAGATTCGCGGCAGCACCTCCGTTATCCGGCTTTCCCCCTGCGGGTTGTAGGCGAAGCGGACGAAATCACCGGTAACGGGTGGAGGGACATCCCGGAATGCGGAC
Source organism: Clostridium sp. CAG:138 (assembly GCA_963626295.1). Classification (GTDB taxonomy): domain Bacteria; phylum Verrucomicrobiota; class Kiritimatiellia; order RFP12; family UBA1067; genus UBA1731. Next base: position 3,730 of record CAVFWS010000116.1, on the reverse strand, counting down.
GCCTTCGTGCGGGCGATGGCTTCGCCCTCCGGCTTTTCGTTGCACACCACATGGAAGTAGTCCCCGTGCGCACTCGTGACTCGCGCCACACCTTCGGCCTCGTCCCCCCAGTATCCCCAGGCCCTCAACCTTTCGCCAGACATCGCCTTGACCCCTTGCCTACACCGCGTATGGATCAAGGAACTCGCGCCTGAAGCTGAAGCCTCCGACAAAGTCCTCGGGCGAATCGGAATCCGCCTTGCCGATCCTCTTGGCATTGTAGAGATTGAACACTATCGCCCCCACGTCCTCGCAGCTGCGCACCCCCCAGTCGTTGAGCGTGGTGTACGCAAGCGGACCGTATGCGTCAAGCGCGAGATCGCGGAAATAGCACAGGAGTTCGTGTCCCGACACATGACCCTTCGCATCCTCGCTGGCGATGCGCACCACCTCAAGCACAAAGTCATAGGCGCGGGAGTCGAACCGCCCATCCGTCTTGAGGATGTCGGAATAGTCGTCCTTCTCGTACTGTATCTCCGGCACGTCTATCATTGGCTCACCTCGATGCGGAGCGCCATTCCCGAGGCAGCGACGCAATGACGGAATCCACCACCTGCTCAAGGGTTAGATCGGAGGAATCGATCTCAACCGCACCATCCGCCTTGCGGAGCGGGGCGTATTTGCGGGAAGAGTCTATCCTGTCGCGCGCAAGCAGCGATTCCTTGACGGCCTCCGCCGTCTGCATGGCGATCCCCTTCTCCACCTCCTCCTTCTGCCGCCTTGAGGCTCGCACGTCTGCCGATGCCGTAAGGTAGAAGCGCGCGGGCGTATCCGGGAAAACCGCCGTGGTGATGTCCCTGCCCTCTACGACAAGATCGCCAAAGGACGGAAGCGACCGGAGGATCGCGGTCACGTTGTCGCGCACCGCCTTCACCGTGGCGACCGCAGACGCATGCGCATTGACCGCCGGAGTGCGGATGCGGTCACCCGGCTCCTCGCCATGCACAAGGAAACGGACGCGGCCACCCTCAGGCGCGCATTCTATCTTGACACGCCCCAAGAACCCCGCCACGTCCGCCGGGCTGGAGGTATCAATGCCGTTTTCGACGCACTGCCAGGTTATTATCCTGTACAATGCCCCGGAATCGACATGCAGGAATCCCAGACGCTCCCCGACAATGCGGGAGACGGAACTCTTCCCCGCTCCGCTCGGCCCATCGATCGCAATGACTTTAGACATCGTTTCCCCTTCAGTTTTCATGCGCGGATTATATCAAAGTTCTCGGCGCAGGGTTCAGCCTAATTGATCCACCCTCTTTGTATGCACTGTCGTTTGCGGAACTAAAACATCCATGAAATGCTCGGTGAGAGATAGGGCACGAGTCCGATTCAACTGGTATTCCAGATTTTGCATCGGGGAGTGGTCGGACTGGCGGGGATCGGACCCGCGACCCCAACATTAAAAGTGTCGTGCTCTACCAACTGAGCTACAGTCCGGACGGAAAAAAACGCCGCGCATTATACACTATCGAAGATACAAAATCAAGGGTCGCTCGCGGCGGGCCTCGTCGAGATGACCCAGCCCGACCGCCCGCGTTCGCCGACACAGCGCTACCGCCTGACGGCCAAGGGGAAGAAGGTGAAGGTGCAAGATGAATAGCCGTGTCGAGGTGGAGAGGTGTAGAATGGTAGGGCGCAGAGGAGAAAGCGCGGAAACCCTTGCCATTTGCGCACGGAACGGATGGTGGGCTATAGTGGATTCGGACCACTGACCTCTTCCATGTCAAGGAAGCGCTCTAACCAACTGAGCTAATAGCCCTAAACAAAAAAACGGGCGTAGTATACCAAAACGCATTCCCAAATGCAATGGCATTTTCCACCGTGGACAAATTCGGATCAGGCAAAGGCACCATGCCCGCCGCATTCATGGCGATACGGCATAGGTCCCCCCAGATGATATGAGGTCTGGACGGTTCCTGCTCGTGAGGTCGAATGCCTGCCTGCGCCGCCACCCCTCCGTCTTGGCGTGATCGCCATTCAGCAGCACCTCCGGCACCTTCAGCCCCCTGTACTCCGGCGGACGCGTGTATTGCGGGGCCTCAAGCAAGCCATCCGCGCCGAAACTCTCGCACGATGTGGCGGCAACGCCACCTCCCAGCACGCCGGGGAGCAGACGCACGACCGAATCGACCATGGCGGCGGCGGGGATCTCCCCGCCGGTCAGGACAAAATCGCCGATGGACACCTCGTCCGTGACAAGGGTCTTCACCCTTTCGTCGATTCCTTCGTAATGTCCGCACAGGAATATCAGATGTTCTTCCCTGGAGAACTCCTCGGCGACCCGCTGCGTATATGGCCTGCCCGTCGGGGTTGTGATCACGATGCGGGCAGGATGCGAACCGTCCCCAAGGCAAGCCCCTATCGCCTGGAACCACACTTCCGGCTTCATGAGCATGCCAGGCCCTCCTGAATATGGCTTGTCGTCCACGGTGCGCCGCCGGTCTGTCGCGAAATCGCGCAGATCGACCGTGCGTATGGAAGCCGCCCCCATGGCCACCGCCCGCTTCAGCATGCTTTCGCCGAAAAAGCCGCGGAACATGTCGGGGAAGACTGTGATGACGTCTATCTTCATGCGTTGAACCATGGCAAGGCGGCCATGCCTCATACCGGCTGCAGTATCCACCGCTTGTTGTACCAGAACCAGAACTCAGGGGCCTTCCGGATGGCCTCGTCGAGGATCCGCATGGCCTCGCGCGTAAGCCTTACGGAATCATCCTTTCTGTTCAGCGCGGGATCCGGACGGAGCGTGGCAAGGTGGTCGAACACGTGCTTGCCGTTTTCGCGGCGCATGATCGCCACGACGATCGGGGCGCCGACCGATGTCGCAAAGGCAGCGCCACCGTGCGACACGTTCGCGACCCCGTTCAGGAACGGCACCTCCACATCCTTTACGGGAACGCGAAGATCCGGGAGGATCGCGAAACACTTCCCCTGCCTGAGGCGTCCGATGATTTCCGCCATCACGCGCACACTGCCCCTTGGGACCACGTCAAGCCCATCTCCGTACTGGCGGCTCATCCAGGCATCCACGTACCGGTTGCGCTGCCTGGCCGCAATAGCGAACAGCGGCACGCCGCAACGCGCCATGGCCCAGGCCGCCATGTACCAGTTGCCGCTGTGCGGAACCATTATCACCACGCCCTTGCCCTCGTCGGCGATCCCCTTCAGCCGATCCGCATACAGATGGACATCCTTCACATGGCTTTCGATCCAGGCCAGGTCGAGGCTTGACGCCCGCATCATCTCCACCGCGTTCATGAACACATTGGCGAGAGACGAGACCGCTATGCGCACCACCTCCCGTCTCGTCTTTTCGGGGAAGCAGCCATGGATGCGGGCGATCGTACGCCGCCGCCTGAAGCGAAACACATTCACCAGGATCCACGCGAGCGCCTTGGCGATGGCGCAGGCTACCCTATACGGAACGGCGTTGACCAAGGCGCATGCGCCCCTCAGCGCACAGTACTCGGCCAACGCCATGGCTTTGGATTTCTTGGCCATCTACGACTGGAAGTACGCCTTGTACGCGCGATATGTCCAGTAGCAATCCTCCTTCGACGCAAGTTCCCACGGCGCATGCATATTGAGGATGGGCGTGCCGAAGTCGACCACGTCCATGCCGAAGCGGGCCATGTACTGCGAGATCGTGCCGCCGCCGCCCTTCTCCATCTTGCCGAGCTCGGCCATCTGC
>CAVFWS010000115.1:0-5655 GCA_963626295.1 Clostridium sp. CAG:138 | reverse complement strand
CGTCGCGCGCGACCCGTCCGACGCGACGATGAGCTACGAGCTCGCGCGGTAAGGGTGCACCGCCGCTTCGCCGAATATGATATAATGTCCCGCATATGGAGACCGTATACACTGTTTTGGCGATAGCGGCATGCGTCCTGCTGTTTTCCTTTGCCATTTTCATTCATGAGTTCGGGCATTTCCTCGCGGCGCGATGGAGGGGGCTCAGGGTCGATGCGTTTTCGATCGGATTCGGCCCCGTGCTGTGGCGGAGAGTGTTCCGTGGCGTAGAGTGGCGGCTGAGCGCGATCCCGTTCGGCGGATACGTGTCGATACCCGACGTCGATCCGGAGGGGACGGCCAAGGTGCAGGGGACAAGTGGCGGGGTGGGCGATGCCGCCGTCCCGCAAGGGAAGTCCGCCACGCCGCTGGATTCGATAATTGTCGCCGTGGCGGGTCCGATGGGCAACGTCGTGCTTGCTGTTGTGCTGGCCGTGTCGCTGGCGGCGGTCCCGTGGGCCAGGTTCGGCGAGATGCCGGCCCTGATCGGCGAAGTGCCGCAGGAGGGCCCTGCGCACGACGCGGGCATGAGGCCCGGGGACAGGGTGGTTTCGGTGGGCGGCGTGCCGGTGGATACCTGGACAGAGATGCAGACGGAGATACAGATCTCCGGCGGCAGGCCCACGGAGTTCGTGGTGGACAGGGGAGGAGTCGAAGAGAGTCTCACCATCCGCCCGAAGTGCCACGACGCGAGCGGCGCGTACTTCATCCTCGCGCTCTCCACGACGAACGGCGTGGGGGCGGCGGCCTGGATGCCGGCGAGGAATCCGGTCCGGCAGCTCCAGTGGGACGCGACGAGCATCGCCCGCGTCCTGAAGGCCCTTGTCACGCCGAAGGAATCCAAGGCGGCGGCGCAGGCGCTGGGCGGTCCGGTGATGATCGCGGAGGGGCTTTACAGGCAGGTGCGGAGCAACGTGTGGGACGCGCTTGGCTTCCTTCGCTTCCTCTGCGTGAACCTCGCGATACTGAACCTGCTCCCAATCCCGGTGCTGGACGGGAGCATCGTGGTGTTCTCGCTCTATGCGCTGGCGTTCAGGCGCAGGCCCAACGAGAGGTTCGTGGGCATCCTTACCCAGCTCTTCATGTACCTGCTCATAGCGGCGATGCTGTTCCTCGTATACCGCGATTCGGTCCGCTCGTGGCGCATCCACCGCAGCGTGCCGGCGGCGAAGGAGATGACCAAATGAGGGCGTTCTGCGAAAGGCTGCCCGTCGTGCTCGTGTTCCTGACGGTCGTCGGGTTCTCCTGGATATTCGGCGGGGCGAGCGCGCCGCACCTGTTCCCGGTGATGCCGTGGGTGTGGGTGCTATCCCTCGAGGCGTTGCTGTTCCTGCCGCAGCGCCGCCCCGGTGAAAGCTATGCGGACGCCAGGTCGCGGGTGTGGAAGGCGCTCGCCCGCGACCCGGTGATGTACCTCACGCTCCTGTTCCTGCTGGTGCTGTCCGTGCCTCTCTTCAACAGGGGGCTGTGCCCCGTGTGCGACTATCCGCAGATACTCGCCGGCGTGGATCCCGCCCCCGCGATACCGTTCGCCCCGTTCTGCGTGAACGTGCGGGAGCACCTCGGCGTGCTGGTGTGGTTCGTCCCTGCGCTCACCGCCATGCTTGCGGTCCGCCACGCCCTCTCCCGCCACGGGAGGCGGCTGCTCATGCACCTGCTGGTGTGGAACGGGGCCGCGCTCGCCGCGCTCGGATTCATTCAGCAGGCAACCGGGGCCAAGGCCCCGTACTGGCTCGACATCGCCGATCCCGTGATGTACTTCTCCTCCTTCGGGTACCCGAACATGGCTGGAGCCTTCTTCGTGGCCCTCTTCGCGGTATCCGCCGGGCTGTGGCTCGACAACGTGAGGAGGGACATAGGACCCGAGCGCGAGGAGCGGCGGCGCGGCGAGGGGCATGGGAACGGCGGGGACGCGGCGGAGCGGCGCATAGACCGCTTCCCCGACTTCGTGAGGACGCACTACCTGCTCCTTCCCACGGCGCTATGCTTCTTCGCGTCGCTCGCCACGCTCTCGAGGGCCGCGATAATGCTGGCGTTCTCGATCCTCGGGCTATGGTTCGCCTACCTCTGCCTTTCGCTGTTCACGAGCAAGAAGAACCTTGTCCGCGTGAAGCTCCACCTCGGTATGCTCTTCGGCATCGTCGTGACGGTCGTGCTGATCGTCGTGTTCGCGCCGGACGACTTCACGCAGGAGGTCTCGTCGCTTTCGTCGCTCTCGGTCGCGGACCGCATCACCGGGAAGGCGCAGTACCACACCCGCGTCGCGGCGGAGATATTCAAGGACCACCCCCTCTTCGGCGTAGGCGGGTGGGGGTACAAGGTCTTCTGCCTCGGGTACATGACGGAGGCGGACGGCAGCGTGCAGAGCGTCGGCGGAGTGAACGTGCACAACGACTACCTCCAGTTCCTCTGCGAGCACGGCATCGTCGGGGCCGGGCTGCTCCTTGCGGTCGTCATCTGCCTCTTCGCGCCGATATTCAGGACATGGGGGCACGAGATGCGCGTGGCGCACTTCTCCAAGGGGATCGACATGCCGCGCCCGACGGCGGTATTCTGCGTCCCGGCGGTCGTGGTGGGGGTGCTTATGGCGGCGTCGGCGAACCTTGTGCACGCATTCGGCGACTGCGTGTTCCGCTCGCCGGCGGTGCTGACGCAGTTCATTGTTCTGTTGGCGGCCGCGGAGGGCTTCCTCCCGGACGCGGAAAGGAATAGATGAGGGCATCACGGAAAGAACCGGTAGGCAGGCGCGAGTTCCTTGGCGGGATCGTAAAGACGAAGGCGTCCGGGCAGATGTCCATGCGCAAGGACGCGCATGGCGACAGCGTATCGCTGCTCGGATACGGCATGATGAGGCTGCCGACAGTCGACGGCAAGCACGCCAACACGTTCCAGGGCGGCTCATCCTCGGCGATAGACGCGGACGAGGTGTGCGCCCAGGTGGACTATGCGATCGGGCACGGGGTCAACTACTTCGACACGTCGCCCGCCTACTGCCGTGGGGAGTCCGAGGGCGTCACCGGCAAGGCCCTCGCCCGCCATCCGCGTGAGGCGTACAGGATCGCCACCAAGCTCTCCAACTTCTCGCCCACGCAGTACCCGATCGAGAAGTGCAGGGAGATGTACGAGAAGTCCCGCAGGCTTCTCCGCGCGGACGTGATAGACTACTACCTCCTGCACGCGGTCGGCATGGGTGGCTTCGACGCGTTCAGGCGGCGCTACGTGGACAACGGGGCGATAGAGTTCTGCCTGCGCGAGAGGGACGCCGGCAGGATAAGGAACCTCGGCTTCTCGTACCACGGCGACAAGCGCGCGTGGGAATGGCTCATGGAGCGCCACGACAAGTACCACTGGGACTTCGTGCAGATACAGCTCAACTACGTCGACTGGCGCCACGCCTACGAGACGAACAAGCGCAACCAGGACGGCATATACCTCTACGGCGAGTGCGAGAAGCGCGGCATCCCCGTGGCCGTGATGGAGCCCCTGCTCGGCGGGCGCCTCGCCCGCTTCAACTACACGCTCGCCGAGAAGCTGATCCCGCTGGACCCCGAGGCGACGCTCGCGGAGTGGGCGTTCCGCTTCGCCGGCCACCTCCCTAAGGTCATGACGGTGCTATCCGGGATGACGTACCGGGAGCACCTCGAGGAGAACTGCGCGATATTCTCGCCGCTGAAGCCGCTCTCGGAGAGGGAACTGGCGACGCTCGAGGCCGCCGCCGTCGCGTTCCTCGCCGACAAGACGATCCCGTGCAACATGTGCAACTACTGCATGCCCTGCCCGTACGGCCTCGACATCCCCGGAATATTCACGCTTTACAACGACGCCCTCTCGAAGGAGGATAAGGACTGGCGCAGGTTCCTGCGCGACTACGAGAGGCAGATCCCGTACCTGCGGCAGGCGAACCACTGCACGGGCTGCGGCGTGTGCGCGGGGCACTGTCCGCAGACGATAGCCATCCCGGACGAGATGCGCCGGATCGACGAGCTGACCGAGTCCCTCAAGATGAAGGAGCGTGGCACATGAAGCGGTTTCCTGCGAGTCCCGATGTTCGGAAGTGGGTGAAGGCAGCCGTGGCGCTGGCGGCCTTGGCGACCGTCACGGCGGCTTTCCTCGGCGTGCGCGAGTGCGCATTCGCCGCCAAGGTGCAGCTTGTGCCCGCCGTGCTTGCGCTCAACGCGGTCGCGCTCGCCGTGCTGGCCATCGTGATCGCCGTGCGGGCGAGGCTCTACTGCGAGGTGGTGTGTCCGCTCGGCATAGCGCAGGACCTTGTGCGATGGATGTCAGGAAAGAAGGTCCGCCGCGTATGCACGAGGCTGCCCTCCACGGGAAGGCAGCTCGCAGTGAGGTGGTCTATCGTAGCCGCCGCGGTCCTGGCGGGCTGCCTCGGCCTCTCGTTCGTGTGGCTCGACCCGTACGCGATATTCGGGCGCGGGGTTTCTTTGGCGGGCGGACTCCTCTTCGTCGCGCTTCTGCTGGCCCTTGTAGGGCATGGGCGCATATGGTGCAACTGGGTGTGTCCCGTCGGGACGATCCTCCAGGCGCTGTCGCGCATCTCCATATTCAAGAACAAGGTCGCGAAGTGCGACAACTGCAAGGAGTGCCGCAAATGCTTCAGGAACTGACACGCCGCATGTTTCTGGCTTCTGGCGCAGGCGCGTCGGTCGCCGTCGCCGCAGACAAGCTCACCGATGGCGGCTTCGCGGCCGTCTCGGAGCCGGGCCGTCCCGAGCGTGGACGTCCCGTGGTCCCGGCCGGGGCAAGGGGGCTCAGGGCATTCCGGCTGAAGTGCGTAGGATGCCAGCTGTGCGTGAAGACGTGTCCGGAAAGGGTGCTGCGTCCATCGCTCGACAAGAGAAGGTTCCTCCAGCCGGAAATGGGCTTCGAGCACGGCTATTGCCGTCCGGGATGCTCGCGCTGCGGCGAGGTGTGCCCGGCGGGGGCGATAGTCCCCGTCGCGAGGGAGGAGAAGCTCCATACGCACGCGGGGTACGCGGTGTGGCACAGGGACAGGTGCCTTGCCGCAAGCGAGGGCCTGAAGTGCAGCACGTGCGAACGGCATTGCCCCGTGAAGGCCATAAGGCTGGTGGGCGGGGTGCCTGTGGTCGACGCCGCGGCCTGCATCGGCTGCGGGGCGTGCGAGAACCTGTGCCCCGCGCGGCCGATGCCGGGCATGACCGTGGAAGGGTGCGAGATCCACCGCGTCGACGTGCCTGTGCCGAAGGGCAAGGTCGCGTACGAGCTCGCGCACCCCGGCCGGTTCCGCATCCGCGAGCAGGTGTAGCGGCGCAGCGTTTTTCAGGTTCCTTGAAAAAACGCTTGCATCGGCATCTGCCATTTGATATATTACACCGCGTTTTGCGAAGCAATGCGCCTGTAGCTCAACTGGATAGAGCATCAGACTACGAATCTGAGGGTTGTAGGTTCGACTCCTGTCAGGCGCGCCATTCGCGGAAGCCAGATTGCGGGGTGGAGCAGCCTGGTAGCTCGTCAGGCTCATAACCTGAAGGTCGTTGGTTCAAATCCAGCCCCCGCTACCAATCTATCTGGTTTTTCAGGCCCTTGGCCATCGTCGGACGGTAGCGCAGCCTGGTAGCGCGTTTGCTTGGGGTGCAAAAG
>CAVFWS010000114.1:0-5772 GCA_963626295.1 Clostridium sp. CAG:138 | reverse complement strand
TCCTCGAATCCGTGGGATAGCAGAACGCCGAAATCGGGCTTCGGGAGGGACGGCGCCAGGACACGCTTCGGGAAAACGGCTCAGTATCTTTTGGAAAATGAAATCCGCAACGGAAAATCATCCGTTACGGATCACCCCGCGTTTTCTATGGGATGGTAGTGGTTTTTCTCATTGTTCACCCCCTTGACTTTCAGGCGCGGAATATTATATCATACGCACCGCATCTTATCACAACAAGGCTATATGCCGAAGTCAGTGTTTTGAGACTGCGGCCCGGTTCGCCGGGCCATTTTCTTTACTCGTGCGCCCGCCTGTCCGCGCTTGGCCCAAATTGCCACGCGCTCCAGCCGCTCCTTCACGGCCGGCGCAAGCGGAACGTTGATTACCTTCTCTTCGCTCATGTCGTTCTCCTGTGCTTTCATTTCATGGGGTGATCCAACCCTTTGTGTAAAAAAATGGCGGGTCTTGCATCATCCCTACTTGCCCTCCACAGGGTGATTTAACCCAGTGGCCAAAAAAATGAGGCTATTTCTTCTACCGTCTTTCCGCGAAGCGCGGCAAGTGCGGACAGGAATTCGTATCTGTTGCGGTCTATCTTAATAGCGACGCGAACGACGGATTCGTTGGATTTCGTTTTCAATCTTCTCCTTTTCTTCATCTGTCAAGCGAACGGCCGCAAGCGCATCATCAAGAAGGGCGTTTGCATATGCATTCCTTGAAAGATGTGCCGACCTTGCGGCCTTGTCTAACCTTGCGGCCACTCGCCTGTCAATCAACAAGCCGAGCCGCATCTTCTCCGGACTTTGCATGTTAGCCATTTTATCATCCTTCTCCCGCCAAATTACGCCCACCATGCCGTTGTCTTCACGGCTCAACCTTTCACCTTCTCGCCGTCTTCGAATATCGTCTCCGCATCTATGTCGACGCATTTGCGTTCGTCGCGGGTTCCGGCGACGTCGAACGCAAGAGTGCCATTCATCACTGTCATCGACCTGAGGAACGTTCCGCGGTTGCGGAGGGGCTGAAACACCGGGCCGCAGTCAGGTGTCAGGAGCGACGCCATGTCAAAGCGGCGGATATGCCCTGTCGTGAAGTAGCAATCCACCTTCCATCCTTTTGCCGGCCTTACCATGCATATGTCGTGCATCATCATGGGTGCGCTCCTTTCAGTCGATGCTCCAGTCGATCCATTTCAGCGGCTTGCCCGCCTTGGCAAGGTTCCAGTTTTCCATCAGTTCTTTCGTGTGCGACACGCACCAGCCCAGCACGCGATACAGGAGGGCGCCCGGCAGGCTTCCCTTGATCACCACGGCATTGCGTATGTCCACGAGTGCAAGTTTTCATATTCATATTCTTTTATCGTTTTCTATCGTCCGCCGTGGCCGCCTTGTGGTATAACGTGCGGTATGAGCATTACCTTGACAGATTCCGTGCGCGTGACCGGGCTCCCGTCTTCGGACGAGTGGCGCATCGTCGTGCATCCGGCGAAGGAAGGCGGCTACTGGGGCGAAGTCCCCGCGTTGCGTGGTTGCGCCTCGTTCGGCGCGACGCGCGCCGAGTGCCGGGCGAACGTCCGCGAAGCGGCGCAGGGCTGCCTTGAGGTCTACATCGAAGAGGCCTTGCGCCGGATGCCGCGCCGCGTCTCGCGCCCGCGCCAGGCCGCGGAATGCGCGAAACCCCTGTAAAACAAAGCCCTCGGCAGATTCCACCGGGGGTAAAGGCTGGGGCAAGAGACGGGGCACGATCCCGCAACCCTCAGATCCACAATCTGATGCTCTACCAATTGAGCTACTCTCGCCACTAAGGATTCAAAAAAGTGGATATAGTATACCAAAAAACCCGATCTGCAACAATCTCATTTTCTGCATTTTTTGGTTGCGCCCGACAGCTGCCGTTCAAGGGTCTTGATCTGGTCGCGAAGGTATGCCGCCCGCTCAAACTCAAGGGCATCCGCAGCCTCCATCATTTCGCGCTTGAGGTCGTCTATCACCTCCTGCTCTATCACGCCCGTTGCCCCGATTTTCCTGCCCTTAGGCTTCTCGGACTCCCCGCTCCTGAACACGTATACGGATTCGTTGATCGCGCGCTTCACCGACTTCGGAGTGATGCCATGCTCGCGATTGTAGGCCATTTGCCTTTCGCGATGGTAGCGCGTTATGTCTATCGTTTCCCGGATGGCATCCGTATCATGATCCGCGTAGAGGATCACACGTCCATGTTCGTGACGCGCACAGCGCCCCGCCGTCTGCACCAATGACGTGGTGGACCGAAGGAACCCTTCCTTGTCGGCATCGAGTATGGCCACAAGCGCCACCTCCGGGAAGTCAAGACCTTCCCGCAGCAGGTTTATCCCCACGAGAACGTCAAACTCGCCCTTCCTCAACCGGCCAAGGATGGCCACCCGCTCCAGCGCGTCTATGTCGCTGTGGAGATATTCCACCCTGATTCCCGTCTCGCGCAGATAGGCCGTAAGGTCTTCGGCGGAACGCTTGGTGAGGGTCGTCACAAGCACCCGGTCGCCATTGGCCGCGACCTTCCGTATCTCTTCCATGAGGTCATCCACCTGGTTCTTCAGCGGACGCACCTCTATTGCCGGATCGAGAAGCCCCGTCGGACGTATGACCTGCTCCGCGACGGTCTTTGACACGGAATATTCGTAGTCGCCCGGCGTAGCCGAAGTGAACACTATCTGGCGCACCTTCTGCTCGAACTCCGAGAACTTGAGCGGCCTGTTGTCTTTCGCGCTCGGAAGCCGAAAGCCGTAGTCAACAAGCTTCTGCTTGCGGGCCTGGTCTCCGTTGTACATTGCGCGTATCTGCGGAACAGCGACGTGCGACTCGTCGATGATCGTGAGGAAATCATCGGGGAAATAGTCGAGCAGGCATTCAGGGGGTTCGCCCGGTGCCCGGCCAGTCAATGGACGCGAATAGTTCTCGATTCCGTTGCAGTATCCGAGCTCACGCATCATCTCGATGTCGTATTCGGTCCTTTCGCGGATACGCTGGGCCTCTATGAATTTCTTCGCCCCCTCGAAATACTTGAGCCGATCGGCCAGCTCAAGCTCTATGCGCCTGTATGCCGCCTCCATCTTGTCCTTCGACATCACGAACTGCTTTGCCGGGGTTATCACAACGGCAGGCATCGAAACCCCGGCCTTCCCTGTCAGAGGATCGATCGAACGTATGGAATCCACCTCATCGCCGAAGAACTCGATGCGTACGCCCTCTACCGCGTAGGCGGGAAACACGTCCACGACATCCCCACGCACCCGGAAATTGCCCTGCGCGAAATCCATGTCGTTGCGGACATACTGGGCTTCGACGAGTCGCGCAATCAGATCGCCTCGCCCCTTCCCCTCGCCCACCTTGGCCCGTACCGCGAGATTGCGGTACTCCGTAGATTCCCCGAGCCCATAGATGCACGAAACGGATGCGACGACCACCACGTCCTTACGCGCAATGAGGGAATTGGTGGCCGAAAGCCTATACCTCTCTATCTCCTCGTTGATCGCCGCATCCTTTTCGATGTACGTGTCGGTCTGCGGGATGTAGGCTTCCGGCTGGTAATAGTCGTAGTAGGAGACGAAGTACTCCACGGCGTTCTCCGGGAAGAACTCCTTCAGCTCCGAGAAAAGCTGCGCCGCGAGGGTCTTGTTGTGCGAGAGGATGAGCGTGGGCCGATTCCACCTCTCTATGAGGTTCGCCATGGTGAATGTCTTGCCAGACCCCGTCACTCCCTGCAGCACAAGCCGGCCTTCCCCGGACGAAAGCCCTTTCAGAAGCTTCTCGACCGCGGCCGGCTGGTCGCCTGTCGGATTGAAGGGCGCCTTTAGCCTGAATAGTCTTTCAGCCATGACCTTTTGCCTTCATGTTCAACATCCGGCGGAATCGCGAACCGCGAATCCGCACATAACGAAGACGCCATGCAAACGCTCATCATTTGCATGGCGTCCTCTTCGCCATTTCATGCGATCCGAGACGGATCTCCTCTATGCCCGCGCGTCGGCCTCGGCCATGGCGGCGCGCCTGCTCAGCTTGATGCGGCCGCGGTCGTCCACGCCTATGCACTTCACTAGCATCTTGTCGCCGACCCTGCAGACGTCCTCGACGGAGTTCACGCGCCTGTCGGAGAGTTCGGAGATGTGGCAGAGGCCGTCCTTGCCGGGCAGTATCTCCACGAATGCGCCGAAGTCCTTGATGCCGGTGACCGTCCCCTCGTAGACCTTGCCGGGCTCGGCCTCCGCCGTCACGGCGTTGACCTCGGCCATTGCGCTATCCATCATCTCGCCGGTTGTCGCGAAGATGGAAACCACGCCATAGTCGCCATCCTCCTCGATGTCGATCTGGGCGCCGGTCTTCTCGCAGATTCCGCGGATGGTCTCGCCGCCCTTTCCGATCAGCGCGCCGATCTTGTCGGCGGGGATCTTGACGACCTCCATGCGCGGAGCGTACTTGTTGAGCTCCTTGCGCGGGGCCGGGATCACGCTCTCCATGAAGTCGATGATCTTAAGGCGCGCGTCGTGCGCGGCCTTGACGGCCCCTTCGACGAGATCCCACGTGAGACCGCGGAGCTTCAGGTCCACCTGGAAGCCGGTGATGCCCTTCCGGGTGCCGCCGACCTTGAAGTCCATGTCGCCGCAATGATCCTCTGCGCCGAGAATGTCGGTGACGAGAACCTTCTGGCTCTGGTCGGCGTTCGTGAACAGGCCGATCGATATGCCGGCGACCGTCCTCTTGAGCGGCACGCCCGCATCCATGAGGGCGAGGCAGCCGTTGCAGATGGAGGCCATCGACGACGAGCCGTTGGAGCCCATGATTTCGGAGACGACGCGGATCGAATACGGGAACTCGTCGGGCAGCACCTCGGCGATCGAGCGCTCCGCGAGTGCGCCATGGCCGATCTCGCGACGGCCGGTGGAACCGAGACGGCCAACCTCGCCCGTGCAGTACGGAGGGAAGTTGTAGTGCAGCATGAACCGCTTCGAGAGCGGGCCGCCCGTCACGGAATCGAGCTCCTGCGCATCCCTCTTCGTGCCAAGCGTGACCGTCGCAAAGGACTGCGTCTCGCCGCGCGAGAAGACCGCCGAGCCATGCACCCTCGGCAGAACGCCGACCTGCGCCGCCAGAGGACGAATCTCGTGCTGGGCGCGGCCGTCTATGCGAAGCCCCTTCTCCAGCACGTTCTTGCGGACCGTCTCGATCTCAAGCGCGTCAAAGAGATGCACGAAACCGACGGCGTCAATCTCCGGCCACCTCTCGGAGACCTTCTTCAGAAGGTCGTCCTTGATGGCGCTTACCTTGCCCTGGCGCTCAAGCTTGCCCTTGATGAGCAACGCGGCCGAAAGGGCCTCCCCGCCCTCCGCGCGCATGAAGTCCATCTTGTCGGCAGGCTGCGGGACGTCCGCGATGACCTTGTCCGGCTTGCCGAGGGCCCTGCGCATCTCGATCTGGAGATCGATGATCTTCTCGACCTCCTCGTGGGCGCGCTTCAGCGCCGCCACGAAATCCTCGTCGGATATCTCGCAGGCGGAACCCTCCATCATGAGGAACTTGCCGCGAATGCCCGCATAGAGCAGGTCGATGTCGCTCTTGGCCTTCTGCTCGTGCGTGGGGTTGATCACCCATTCGCCGTCAACACGACCGATGCGCACACACCCGATCGGCCCCATGAACGGGATCTCGCTGATGTGGAGCGCCGCGGACGCGGCATTGACGGCCAGGAAGTCCGCCTCGCGCGTCCCGTCCGACTGGATGAGCGTGGAGTTGACCTGCA
>CAVFWS010000113.1:0-5840 GCA_963626295.1 Clostridium sp. CAG:138 | reverse complement strand
GCGGAAGTCCTCAAGCGTCTTGAGGCGCCGGTTCTGGTTCACGTCGCCGGAAAGCATGTCGCACGACACTCCCCTGCGCTTCAGGGACTCGTACACGTCCTCCGTAGTCGACTTGCGGTTGCAGAACACTATCGCCCTCGCGTCGGGATGCAGGGCTATGTGGTTGTACAGCACCTTGAACTTGTCATCGGCGCGGATCACGTACACGACCTGCCTTACCGTATCCGTGGCGTTGTGCTCGCTGCTGACCTCCGCGCGCACAGGCTCCTCCATCCACTGGGAGGCGAGCTCCATTACGCTGTCGGAAAGCGTCGCGGAATAGAGCATCGTCGCGCGCCTGTCCTTGGTGGGAAGCCGGCCCATTATGCGGCGGACATCGGGTATGAAGCCCATGTCGAGCATGCGGTCCGCCTCGTCAATGACGAGCGTATCCACCTTGTTGAGGTCTATCACGTGCTGGTTGCAGAAGTCGAGGAGGCGACCAGGGGTGGCCACAAGCAGGTCTATGGGGGACTCCTGGAGCTCGCGCTTCTGCCGGTCGTAATCCATGCCGCCGTAGACTGCAAGCGAGCGCAGGTCGCAGTACTTGCCGATCGCGTCGGCATCCTTGCAGATCTGTATCACAAGCTCGCGAGTCGGGGCTATGACGAGCGCCCGCGGACACCCGTTCTTCTTGGACCGAAGGTCTGGGGTGCGCAAATAGCGCGTAAGGATCGCGACGAGGAACGCGGCCGTCTTGCCGGAACCCGTCTGCGCCTTGCCGGCGATGTTCTTCCCGTCAAGCGCGTTCTGCAGCGACAGCGCCTGGATCTCGGTGCAATACTGAAAGCCAAGATCCGCTATGCCATGCATGACCTCCGACGGAAGGTCGAAATCGTGGAAACGCTTCTTCCCCTCTGCCGGTGCCACCGCGAACTGGTCGACAGTCCATGCGGCATGAAGCTCCTGCCGCCTCTTGCGCTCCTCGGCAGACACCTCTCCGCCCGGGCGCATCTCGTTCGGCGCAGTGTCCATCGAGACCGGCTTTCCGCGTGCGCCGCCTCTCCTTGACCCGAATCCTTCGCGCCCGTCCTGGCGGCGGCGATCCGTGCGATGCCCATCCCTGCGACGCCTGTCGCCGCTGCGCCCGCGACGGCCCTGCCCCTCATCGGCAGCGCCCTCGGGACCACGGACGCCCTTCTGCTGCGGCTTGCGCTGCTGTTGACTGCGGGATTGCGAGGACGCTTCCTTGGGCCTCTCGGCGCCACTCTTTCCGTGCCGACCCCTCTTGCCTCGCCTTCCGCGACCATTTCCCGCCTGGCCATCCGCTCCCTTGCGCGGACGGTCTGCACCGTCCTTCCCCGTAAGCTTGGACAGCAGCTTTCCGATAAAACCAAATGCCATATCCGTAACTTGAGATTGACAGACGGCGAATGGCAGACGGGAACACACCGCGACGGTAAGCGTTCCGCGACCTGCCAGACGCCGACCTGAACATTAACGCTTCGAGAACTGGAAGCGCTTGCGTGCGCCCGGCTGGCCGGGTTTCTTGCGTTCCTTCATGCGGCTGTCGCGTGTCATGCAGCCGGCCTTCTTCAGCGCGGCGCGCAGGTTCGCATCCGCCGCCACGAGGGCGCGGGCAAGGCCATGACGGATCGCGCCGGCCTGGCCGGACACGCCGCCGCCCTTCGCGAACACAACGACATCGGTCGAGGAAAGATCGTAGCCGGAAATCGCGATCGGCTGCTTCAGATAGTCGCGGAGCGCCTCGGACGTGATGTACGCCTCGAGCGGCTCGCGGTTTACACTCCACTCACCCTTGCCCTCCACGAGCGTGACGCGCGCGACGGCGGTTTTGCGGCGGCCGGTGCCGGCCGAAATTACCTTCTTGTTAGCCATAGCTTCTCGACCCCTTAGAGTGTGATTGTTTCGGGCTTCTGCGCGGCATGCGTATGCTCAGGGCCGGCAAACACCTTTACGCGCGTCATCATCTTGCGCGCGATGTTGTTCTTGGGAAGCATCCCCCACACGGCCTCCTTGATCATGCGGTCCGGGTGCTTGGCGCGCATCTCGGCGGCCGTGAAGTGCTTGAGGCCGTCACGGTATCCCGAATAGCGCTGGTAGTCCTTCTGGGACTCCTTCTTGCCGGTGAGCTTCACCTGGGCGGCGTTGATGACCACCACGAAAGCGCCCTGGTCCACCGACGGGTCGAAACGCGGGGAGTCCTTCGCGCGGAGCTTGTTCGCGATCAGCACGGCAATACGGCCGAGTACCTGATCCTTCGCGTCCACCAGATACCACTTCCGGTTGTCCCCGGGGTTCTGGCCGCGAGTAGATTTCTGCAGCATTATCTTCTTTTCCTTTTGTTTGTGGCTTTGTCCCCAAAGCGGGGTTTTGTCCGTTCCTGCGGTCACACCGACTTCATCACCCGATGAGACTTGAAGCGCGTATTAAACCATAATGCGCGGCGCAAGTCAAGCGGACATCACAGGTCGATGTCGCCGAAGCCGTTCCAGACGTTGCGCCCCTCGTAGCGGCGCGGCTCGATCTCGCCGTTCAGGACGCGCAGCGCCGGATACGCCATCGCCTCCTGCTCCATCTCGCCGGGGTAGGTCTCTATTGGGGCCAGGAATCCGCAGCGGCGGCGAATTCCCGCTATGACGTCCGGGAAGCGCAGAAGGCCGCCCGTCAGCAGGATTGCGTCGACCTTGCCGCACAGGACCGCGCCCATCTCCCCGATCATCTTGCACACCTGGTAGATCATGGTGTTCCACACGAGCGTCGCCTTCCTGTCGCCGGCATCGACCTTCGCATGGATCGTGTCGGAGTTTGACGTGCCGAAAAGATCGACGAAGCCGCCCGCACGCGAACAGCGCAGACGCACGTCTTCGATGGAATGCGACTCGATGTAGTCGAGGACCTGCATGACGGGCACGGAACCGATGCGCGTAGGGGTGAATGCCCCTTCGCCGTCCGCACCCATGTTGCCGTCCACCATGCGCCCGTGGTCGTGTGCGCCGACGGTAATGCCGCCATCGATGTGCGCCACGATGAAATTGCAGTCCTCATAGCGGCGACCCATCTTCTCGGCGTGGTATTCGGCCACGGCCTTCTGGTTCAGCACGTGCGAATGGGGCGTACGGTAAACGCCCTTGATTCCCGTGAGGCGGGCAAGCTCGCCGTATTCGTCAACGTTGGTCGGGTTGAGGGTATAGGCAGGCTTGCCGTACTCCTGCGCGAACCGCCATGCGAGCATCACGCCAAGCTTCGCGGGATGCTCCGAGCCGCCCACGCCGGCGACCGTGTCGTCGTAGAGCTTCTGGTCTATGACCGTGATGCCGCCCGGCTGCGTACACGCGCTGCCGCCACGGCCGACGAATGCGTCTATGGTGACAGGCGACACGCCGCTTTCCCTCAGCTGCGAAACGATCAGGTCGTAGCGGAACTGGAGCTGGTCGTTCACGTGCGCAAACCTAAGGAGGACGGAAGAGTCGTGGAAGACGTTCTTCTCGAACTTCACGTCCCTATCCTCGAACAGACTTACCTTGGTCGATGTCGACCCGGGGTTTATGACCAATATTCTCTTTGCCATGGTATGTTATGTGATGTTGTCTCCGCAGTTGTGCGGCATGGGCGGATAGTATACCACTTTTCCCCGCAGCCGCGAAACGCACTGCGCAGGATGACCGTCAATGCGGCCTTACCCGACGGCTTGAGGCGAGGAAATCCGCCTTCGCCTTCTCCACGTCGATGGTAGTGTACGTTCCGCCATCGAACAGTATGCGTCCGTCAACGATGGTCATCATTACATCGGAGGCCTGGGCGCTGTAGGCGAGCAGGTTCGGGATGTCGTCCGCGGGCGCAAGGTGCGGCCTGTCGAGATCGACTACGCAAAGGTCGGCCCGCTTACCCTCCGCCACCGAGCCGGAATCGACTCTCCCAAGCGCATTCGCGCCGTTGGACGTGGCCATGTCTATTATGTCCCAGGCGGACAGCACCGTGGGATCGTGCGCGAGCCCCTTGTGGACGAGGGCGGCAAGGTGCATCTCCTCGAAGAGGTTGAGGTTGTCGTTGGAGGCGCACCCGTCAGTCCCAAGCGCAACGTTCACGCCGATGGCCTTTGCCGCCGCAACGCGGGCGAAGCCGCTGCCGAGCTTCATGTTGCTCGTGGGATTGTGCACGAGCGACACGCCACGGTCCCGCATGATCCTGAAATCGTCGTCCGTCGCCCACACGCAGTGCGCGGCATATCCCCCATGGTCGAGAAGCCCCACGTCGGCCAGATACGCGATCGGCGTCTTGCCGTGGCGGGCGATGCACTCATCGTGTTCGCGCTTCGTCTCAGACACGTGCACGTGGAGCGGACGCCTCATGTCGCGGTTCGCGGCCGCAAGTTCCCGGCAGAACCGCTCGTCGGTGAGGTACTCGGAGTGTATGCACAGATCCACGGCAATGTTGCCGTGCGCCCCTCCGCCCCGGTGGCGGGTGAAATCGACGCACTCCCTCAGCCGCCCAGGCGCATTCCGGCCCACGCAGCAGATGTTCGCCTTGAATCCCGCACCGTCAAACACACGCCCTCCAACGTCGGCGAAATCATACATGTCCGCAACGCACACGGTCCCGCCCGCGAGCATCTCTACTACGCCCCACCGGACGCCGGCCTCCACGTCTGCCTGCGTCAACCTCGCCTCCACCGGGAAAATCGCCTCGCGAAGCCAACGTCCAAGGGGCAATCCGCCGCCAATGCCGCGCAGAAGCGTCATTGCCGTATGCCCATGCGCGTTCACGAGGCCGGGCATGACAAGGGCGCCATGCAGATGCCTGACAGCGCAACCATAACCCGCAAGGCCATGCCCGATCCGCGCTATCGCCCCGTTCTCGATGAGGATGTCGCCCTCTCCGACCGTATGGCCGGGGAGCAGCATGCGGCATCCGCACAGCACCAGTGATTCGGCAGGACGGTTCGCCGCGTCGCGGCGATGCGGCTCGCGATTCTCCATGCGCATCACCTCCAAAGCGCGGCTATGCACCACCCCGCACACGCCGCGCAATAGACAACCTTGAGCAAAGTCCCGCAAAGGAATCCGAGCAGGGCCCCCATGCCGCCGACAAGCGAGGCGGCAAACCGCTTGCCCGATGCGACCTCGCCGACGACCGCCCCGACGAACGGTCCGGCGACCACTCCCCACGGCATGAAGAATATGCCCGCGACGGTCCCGACCATGCACCCGGCAACTCCCGTGCGCGAACAGTTGAACCGCTTCGCCCCGTAGGCCGGAACGACATAGTCCAACGCAAGCACCACCGCACACGCAACGCCGAACGCGATGCAGACGGCAGTGGACGGCGCAAATCCGGATGGCAGAAGCGCCAACACGCCGCAATATGCGATTGCCGGGCCCGGCAGCATCGGAACCACACACCCGACAACGCCTACCAGGATGAGAAGAAAGGAAAATACCGCGCAGAGGATGTCCATGACGTCTGCGATTATAGCACAAAAAGCCCAGTTCGCCACTCGCCGACGATCTTCGACGAACGCTCGGCGAAGCCGAATCCCTCATATGTTGACTTCACCTCAGGATAAAGCTCGTCGAGTATGCCTGAGAGGATTATGCTCCCGCCTGGGTTCACCAGGGACGATATGCGCCTTGCGAAGCGGATCAGCACCGGACCAAGCACGTTTGCCGCGACAAGATCGGCGGGGGCGATGCCAGGGCATCCCTTCATGATTCCGGAAAGGTCGCCCCGGAAGAAATCCACGTCCACCCTGTTGGCGGCGGCCGTCTCCCTGGCGACCTTCACGGCATCGGCGTCGATGTCGAAGCCGCGCACATCCGAAAAGCCGAGAAGCTTCGCGG
>CAVFWS010000112.1:0-5873 GCA_963626295.1 Clostridium sp. CAG:138 | reverse complement strand
TCGTCACGATGGGGCGCGTCGACTTCAACGAGACCTACTACCGCGTCCCGAACGAATGCGTCCGCCGCCAGATCTTCGAGTACATGCGAAGCGTCTACGCGCGGGATGCCGACCACGTTGACGCCACCGAGTTCAACCGCCTCTTCCGCGGCCTTGCGCGCGACGGCGACTGGCGTCCGCTTTTCGCGTATCTCGCGGAGAAGTATCGCGTCTCGGGTTCCGTCCGCGACGGCATCGGCGGCGAGGCGCGGATCAACGGCTTTATCCGCGCCTACCTGACGATGAACAGCAGCTACGTGGTGCGCCCCGAGTTCGCGCATCCGTGCGGCTTCTCGGACTACGCGCTCTTCCCCGACCCTCACGCGGGCCCGGCGACGCCGAGCCACAGCTACGTGGTCGAGCTCAAGCACTCGAAGGCGGACGCCTCGGACGCCGAGGTCGCGGCGAAGCACGCGGAGGCCGTCGCGCAGCTGAAGGCCTACGCGGCAGACCCGAACCTCCCTGCGCTCGCCGCCGGCACGCCCGTCCACTTCCTCTGCTACGAGTTCAGGGGTCGCGAGCTGGTGCGGCTGGAGGAGGTTTTTCCAGATGGATGAAGCTGAATACGCGCCGCCTTCATGACGGCGAGTGACTTATCAACATTTTTTCTGCAATGGGGGACCCCATTGACGAAAAGACTCGCAGAATAGGTTAGGAATGCGTGTAACCATAGTTGGAGGGGGGAATCTTGGCCTGGCCTGTGCGGCTCGAATGGCTGCGGTGGGGCTTGACGTTACTCTCTATACATCAAACCCTGAGAAGTGGTCGCTTGATGTTGCGGTTGAGGATTGTAATGGTCAGACCTTCTTTGGACATCTTGCCCGAATCACTGAAGATCCCAGAGTGGCGGCCGACTGCGAGTTTGTTTATCTTTGTCTGCCAGGGCATGTCATCAAGGACAAACTTGTAGCCCTGACGCCATATCTCTTGTCGGGAACGCCGATTGCGTCCGTATTTTCGGCGGATGGGTTCTTCTTTATAGCGGAGGAAGTCCTGGGGGCACAATGGCCGGCCCTTGGCTTTCAGCGAGTTCCCTTTATCGCACGCACGAAATGCCCATACAAGTTGGGCGGCATCACAGGTTACCGTAAAGCGTTGTTCTTGGCGCATCGTAATGTTGACGATCCTGAACGCTGGCGTCGGTTGTTCGAAATGTCGTTTGGCACACCGACTCGGCTCCTTGATAATTTCTATGAAGCGGCCTTGGCGAATTCAAATCCAGTCATTCATCCGGCGCGATTGATGTCTCTCCGTAGGAAAATAGAACAAGATGGCCCATTTAAACGCATGCCCTTGTTCTACGAGGAATGGGACGATGTAGCGAGTGAATATGCCATAAGCCTTGATTCGGAACTTAGGGCGCTTGCTGCGTCCAAGGGAGCGTTCCTGATGCCATTCCTGGAATATTACGAGTCGCACGATGCGCATTCATTGACTCTGAAGATCCGTTCGATTCCGGCTTTCAAGGGTACACCCTCTCCGATCTTAGCCAATGGCGGACTTGATTTCTCACGTCGATACATTCAGGCAGATGTTTACATCTCGCTCAAGTCCATTGTGATGCTTTCTCGGGGGGAGGGATTGGCGACGCCATGCTCAGAAGCGATCCTGAAGGCTTTTGCACTTTGACCGGCAAGAGAGTGGATCGCATAGGAATACGGAGTACGCAATGTTATTCTCTATTGCATTGAAACTTCTTACATGCCTGATTCCGGGGCGTGAACGGCGCAAGCGCATTCGGATTGCGCTACGGTCTTGGGCGTATGGACGCAGACTTAGGCGCAAGGCCAAGATGATTGGCCCGGACCTGTACTGCGGTGGCCCGGTCATGGTGTACTGCGACAACGTTGAACTTGGCGACCACGTGTGTTTCAACGGGGCAACATTGATTGGACGTGGACATATTCGCATTGGTCGCAATTTTCATTCGGGCGGAGGGCTCGTGATCATGACCGAAAGCCACAATTACGAGGGTACGGCGGTGCCGTACGACGATACATTCATCGTGAAGGATGTGACGATAGGCGAATGCGTCTGGGTGGGATATGGCGTCACGATCCTTCCTGGAACAAGAATCGGCAATGGTGCGATAATTCAGGCGAGGGCGGTGATCCATGGAGAGATACCACCTTGCGCCATCGCCGGCGGAAATCCCGCAAAGGTGTTCGCCTATCGGAATAGGGAACATTACGAGGGACTTGTTGCAAAGGGAAGGTTTCACTGAGATGAAATCCGAATATGACTCGATAATATCTCTCGGCGGATTCTGCGGAGCGGCCTCGCAGCTACGCGCCCGCGGCCTGCGCCCATGCTCCTATCCGTTGGATTGGGTTTTCATGGATAGCCCCGAGTCGATTGAGTGGCTTGCCACGGCTTTCGCCAATGACTTTGCGGATTTCGCCCTGCGCGAGAACCTTGCCCCGATAGAGCGCGATGGCGTCGGCGGGCTTGCCCCGTTCAAGTACAAGGATCTGGCAAGCGGGTATTGCTTCATCCACCATTTTTGGCAGTCGATTGACGATGGTGACGGATACGCCGAGTTCTCCCGAACCATGCACAGGCGCATCAGGCGCATGCTCTCTTGCTTCTCGCCAGGCAAGTCTGTGCTGCTGATCCTCGCCACAATCTTCCCGTTTGAGCGGACACTGGCAGAGAGGCTTCTTTGCTCCATTCGCGAGATCTTCCCTGAAGTGGAAATCGATATGCACGTGATGCAGTTCAATGTAGTGCTTGACTCTCCGCAGGTGGAAAGCGAACGGTGGCCGGATGGTGCGCCATTCACAGGCGGACGCTACCGCCGGGCCAACGGGGACTATGACCTCAGCCGCACGTCGGCCGAGTGGTCGTTTCTCGACGGCCTCTCACTAAGGGGCTGCAAAGTTCCCAGGCCGCACGGACTGTCAAAACTGTACATGAAGCTATGGAAACGGCTTTCCAAGCGATTGCGCAACGACGGGTACGGGGTGCTTGGCATCCGTTTCCGACATTGAGGGTACGTGTATGGCGGGGAACCTTTTCATATGGTCGACCAGACGTGTGCGGCGGCTCATCCGTGAGGCTACGGGGGTGGAACTGCCAACGGGGCAACTGCGGCTCTCGCGGGAGTGTTCCTTTGAGGGGCCGTGCCGACTGACCGCCGACATCGACTTCAAGTCGCAAGTATCCTTTGGAGCGTTCTCGAGCATTGATGGCGTGCGCGAAACCGGCGTCGTGCGAAACGTGTCCGTCGGACGCTACACGTCCATAGGCCGACACGTGGAGATAGGTCTCACGAATCATCCAACCACATGGCTTTCCACGACGGCACGACAATACAACCCACACTACCTTGGGTGGAACAGGTGGATGAGGAAGGCCGTATGCACTTGTCCACATAAAATCTCCCGTCAGGCGACGATCGGCAACGACGTGTGGATAGGTGACCATGCGACGGTCATGGGCGGCGTGGCGATCGGGGACGGGGCGGTAGTGGCGGCCGGTGCCGTTGTGACAAAAGACGTGCCGCCCTATGCCATCGTCGGAGGGGTGCCGGCCCGCGTCATCAAGTTCCGGTTCGATGCGGAAACAATCCGTGGTATCAGCCAGCTGGAATGGTGGCGGCACGACATTGCGGACTTTGGGAGCATCGACTGGACCAACGCCCGATCGGCGATCGCGAGCATAAGGGAGAAGATAGTGTCCGTCCCCCCGTATGCGCCAGAGTGCGTAAACTGCGCCGCGCTTGCGCCATATGGATTCTGGAGACTCTTCCATTTCGAGGTCAAGCGGCACACCATAAGAATAAAGCTTTTCGGAGTCTGGGTGGCGCACATAGTCAGGAGGCAGCAAACATGGCAACAATCAACTTCATCATCTGGCTCATCACGGTTCCAATCATGACAGGCAAGCTGCGTGGACTGCTCCGTTCGCGCATGAGGTCGTTCTTTCGGTCGCTTCCCGCTCGACGCAAGTGCAAGCGCATCGGGAAGGATTTCCGCTGCGGCGGTCTTGTCCGACTCACGCGCAAGACGGAAATCGGCGACGATGTCGCCCTGCAAGGCGTATGGGCGAGCGGCAATGGTCGGCTCGTTTTCGGGAGTCACATCGCTTGCGGCGACCAGTTGCGCATATTCACCCGAAACCACAACTATGAGGGCACAAGACTTCCTTTCGACTCCACCTACGTGGCCAAGGATGTGTTTGTCGATGACTATGTGTGGATCGGGGCGCAGGTCATTCTGCTTCCCGGCACACACATCCACGAAGGGGCGATCATACAGGCCGGAAGCGTAGTCCACGGCGACATCCCGGCCTGCGCAATCGCCGGCGGCAATCCCGCGAAGGTGTTCGCGCACCGCGACATCGAACGCTTCAACAGGCTAAAGGCTGAATACGAGGCCGGAAGGCTCTAACGCCCCGCAAATCCCCTGATGAAAGTCGCCATCTACAAGGATACGCTCGCGAACAGCCGCGGGGCGGACATCGCGGTGAGGAACCTTGCCGCAGGGCTGTCCGAACGCGGGCATGACGTCACGCTTTTCGGGAAGACCGAATTGCGCGAGAAGGCACATGGCGGATACGACGTGATGGTCGCCGCCGGGACGAACGAACTGCTTGACCTTGCGGAGATGGACGCCCTTGCGCCAATCGTCCTCCAGTTCCACACGGATCCCGCCTACCAGTTCCGCCACTGGATCAGGAAGTGGCGCAGGAATCGCGCAATAAAGGCCGCCATGCGCAAGTGCGCCGCGATACAGGTGCTGCGCGACGCGCACTTGCCGCTCGTGGCAAGGATTGCACGGGATGTTCCAGTCTCCGTAATCGGCAACTGGTCAGAATACAGCACGGAGGAAACAATAAGTTGCGACCCTCCCGTGCAACACACTACGACGAGGGCATCGTCGCTACGGATAGTAGCACCCTCAAACATAGAATCTACATCTTCTACACTTCTACACGGCCATTCTACAAATAACCAAATCACCAAATGCAATCGTAAATCGCAAATCGAAAGATCGAAAATAACACCCCCTCCCACCATCCTCTACCCTGCGGCCATCAACAAGGACAAGAACCAGCGGCTGCTGGTGGAGGCATTCCGCTCGATCGCGGACGATTTCCCGGAGTGGGAGGTACACCTCTACGGCAAAGGCAAGCCACGCTTCAGACCGCACCCCCGTGTAAGGCTCATGGGCTTTGCCGACCTGAAGAAACCGTTCGCGGAATGTGCCTTTGTCGCTTTTCCGTCAAAGACGGAGGGCTTTCCGCTCGCGGTTGCCGATGCGGCGGCATTCGGCAAACCCGCAGTGATGATCCGCGACTGGATCGGCACGTGCGCCGCAGGGGGCGGGATCGTGACCGCACCGACCGTGAAGGCTTTCGCCGCAGGGTTGCGCACCATGATGCAGGATGCCTCATTGCGGCGGCGGATGGGCGAAGCGGCAAGGGCATACTGCTCGCAGCGTCATTCGCGCACGAAGATACTTGACCTGTGGGAAACCCTGCTCAAAGGGGTGTAAGGCATGGTATCCACATCCTCTACACTTCTGCACGGCCATTTTTGCCGCAGGGCGGTTGCGGACGCGTGACCAAAGATCTTACGGCACTCGCGCAAGGATGTCGGGGATGAACTCCGGGGCGAGTGTCAAGACCGCGAAGCGGCGTTTGCCGAGGTGGTTGAGCGAAGCCCTCTACTGCATCGTTTCGATCCCGTACTCGCGGAAATGATGGTCGCCAGTCACGACCAGGCAACCATTGAGCATCGCCGTCGCGATGATGCGGTCGTCCGGATTCATCGCGTCCGTTCCCCAGTCGGTGAAGTCGATTCCCGCCTTGGCGTAGTAGGGCGCGTTCGG
>CAVFWS010000111.1:0-5965 GCA_963626295.1 Clostridium sp. CAG:138 | reverse complement strand
TCCTGTTGAAAAAAAAAACAATAATGGTATCATAACGCGCGTCAACCCTCATTGTAAGGAGATGCCATGAAAACGATGATACCCCGGACTCTTTCCGTCGCATCGCTTCTTGCGTTCGCGGCGACCGCCCGCGCCGCAGACGGCGACTACTCCGGCTACGTCTCGCTGACGCGCAGGGACTCAAACTCGTCGCGGTCCTGGAACGCGGCGGGGGGATGGTCGGACGGCGCCGCGCCGGACGCCTCGAAGAACTACTACGTCGCACCGGGCGCGATCCTGTGGTACGGCAGCAGCAGCGATGCCGCCGATCCCAACCGGTGCTGGAACGGCGGGCAGCTCGTCATCGCCGGAACGTTCCATTCGAGCGTTTCCAGTGGCGACATGTATGCCCCGTTCGTGCGGGACCTCGTGATGCTCGGCGGCTCGGAGCTGCGCCTCGCCGCATACGGCCCGCTCTATCCGTACAACGGGGAGACTGGAGTCGTCACGGTCGCAGGCACGGCCGCCAACCCCACGAGGATATCGCAGAACTACCCTGACTCCGGGTCTACCGCCACCCCCCGCAACCATGGACTCGAGGCGAAGTTCACCGGCACGGCCGATAGCCATCTCGTCTACTCGCGCCCGTTGACGAACTACGACGGCAAGGCGACCGACCGCGGGTACTTCTGCCGCATCAAGCCGTATGCGTTCGCGGGCTATCCGGGGACGCTCCGCTTCACCGGCGGCAACACGATAGTCGCGATGGATGCGACCTCTGCGTTCGACTGCCCGGGGATGGCGCTGCTCGTGGACGGCGGGGCGGAGTTCCGCTTCAACTACGCGAATCGCCTCTACGACACGTCGCTCCGCTCGTTCTCCGCCTCGGCGGCGACGCTCGTGTTCGCCTACGACAGCTCGAGAAACGCACTGAGCACGGTCATCGACGCTTCCGAAGGCTTCTCGATGGACGGCGGCACGGTCCTGCGCATGGACGGCGCGCCGTTCAGTGCGCTCGTCCCCGGCGTGTCGTCCGACAACCCGCAGGGCATCTCGGTGAAGGTCGCGCACCTCGGCGCCGGGGCGGCGGAGGGTCTGGGCGACCTTTCCGGCGTAAGGCTGCTCGCCATGAACCAGGCGGAGCTGCCGAGTTCGGATTTCAGGCTGCTCGCGGTGGACGACGGCACGGGCGGGAAGGACGTGTACGTGGCGGCTCCGGGGATCGTCGCGATGACGAACCAGAACGTGGAGTCCACGGGCTATCCCGCGGGGTCAGTCCAGTACGGCGCGTTCGAGGAGGGCCATGCCGGGGACTGGACCAGCGGCGAGACCCCGTCCGCCGACAGCGCTCTTCACTACTGGGCGACGAAGAAGCTCTGCTTCTTCAAGCCGGTGGAGATGCCGAACGCGACCCTGACGTTCGCGGCGAGCTCGTCCTGGAAGATGGGTTCGTCCATCTCGTTCAAGGAAATAAACATCCTCGGAGGCGTATCGTTCTTGATGTGGGGCAGCGATGCGAAGCGCCTCATCTCCGCGGACAGGCTCAACGTGCTGCACGCCGGCGCGCTGGCCAGCGGCGCCGCCGCCCCGGCCGAGATCGCCCTGAAGGGCAAGCTCCAGCTGACGATCGACGCCGCCCTGCACGGCGACACGGCCGGCCTCAAGCTGGCGTCGTTCGAGACCGTAGAGGGGCAGTACAGCTCCATCTCGCTCAGCCGCGCCAACACCGACTTCCACGGCCAGGTCACGTTCTCCCAGAGCCTGAGGAACACCTTCAGGACGTACCTTGGCGATGCGCGGAACTGGGGCGGCGAGTATACCGCATCCGCCAGCACGTACGACGCCATCCGGCTCTCCAACTTCCCCCACGTGATCGTCACGAACAGCGTCGACTTCGCGGAGCCGACCCGCGGGATGCACATTCTCGGCGGCGCGAGGCTTGAGGTGCAGGACGGCAGGACGATGCGCCTATCGAACCAGGTGACGTACGCCGGCGCGGTCGAGAAGACGGGCGCGGGCATCCTCGACCTTGCCGGGACTTCGCGCTTCATCGACGGATCCGAGGGGACCTTGCCGGTCGAAGGCACGAACGTCCTCAGCGTCGCCGAGGGCGCGCTCCGCGTGTCCTCGTCTGCGGCGGCGGACGGCCTTGCCGTCTCGTTCGAGGAGGGGACTCGCCTCATCGTCCCTGCGGACACGGAATCCGGCTACCGCAACCTGAAGTGGGATGCGCCCCTCGCGGTCAACACTGCGGATGGCGTGCTGCCCGTGGAGATCGACGACTCCGGCGTGGACTCGGCGAACGTCGGGGTCCCGGTATGCACGTTCAGCGAGACGGCCGCGGCATCGATTCCCTTGACGACGTTCAGGGTCATGGGGACGGCGAACGGCCTCCGCTGCAAATCGTTCGCGAAGCGGTCCAACGGCGATGGCTCCGTGTCCTACGTGGCGACAATCGGCCGCTGCGGGATGCAGGTGGTGATCCGCTGATCGCGGCGGAATATGCGCATATCGATGAAAGGGTAGATGCCATGATGAAGATCGTTTCGCTTGGGAGCTTTGCCGTCTTCGCGGTCGTGGGGACGATGCTCGCCGGGTGCGGGGGACAGCGGCCGGCGGCGCCGCTCGTGGAGCCGATGCCGGTCGCGTCGTTCGAGACGCCGTCGCCCAAGGACTGCGCGCGCAGGGTCGGCGAAAGCCGCACGTGGGACTTCACGAAGGGGAGTCTCCCTGCGGGCGGCAGGCTGAACAAGGGCGCGGCGACCGGTCCGGACGGCCTGCGCTCCACGTCGCCCACCAACATGGCGATTGCCGCCGGGTTCATTCTGGACAAGCGCTGGACGCCCGGCGGCGCGTTCCTCTTCGAGGCGGACGTGGAGTTCGGCGGCCTCGGCGCGAAGGGGCTTCCGCCGTGCGACGGCATCCTCTGGGACGACCTCGCCGTAACCTATGCGCCGAAGCACACGCATCGCGGGTTCCAGCTGCAGATGAACGTGCGCGACGGCAGGTGCACGCCCGTGCTGTACGCCGGCTTCTCGAACGCCACGGCGTCCGTGAGCGGCCCGTCCGTCGCGGTCGCCCCGGGGAAGCCCATGTCCATTTCGTTCTACTTCGGCGCGGACGGGCGCGTGGTGTGGGAGTTCGGCGGGAAGCGGCTCGACTGCGCCTTGGACCGTTCCGGGCCGCTTGCGCCGTCGGAGACGTACCGTCCGGTGATCGGCGACAGGGCGGTATCGAACCACCACCCGTTCGACGGCGCGATCCGCCGCGTCACGATCTCCGACTGCGAGCGCGACGCGCTTGACGTCGCGGTCGTGGGCAGGACGGCGTTCGTGCGCGGAGAGACGAACGCCGCGGTGTCCATACGGGTCGGCAACGTCACATCCGCCGCCATCTCCAACGTGTGCGTGGCCGTGGAGCAGTTCGTCGAGGGCGGCAGGGTGAGCAGGCGCGAACGCGCGATAGGCTCCCTTGGCGCGGGGGAGTCGCTTTCGTTCCCGTTCGCGGTGGAGACCCGTGTGCGCCCCGGGTGGCGGGCGCTGCGCGTGTCGCTCGCGGGCAGGGACGCCGCCGGGGGGCCGGTCGGGTGCGAGCGGACGTTCCGCGTCGGCGTGGGGCCGAGGGAGGGCGACGGAATGCCGGCCCTCATGTGGGGCTACGGCGTCGCGCTGGAGCCTGTGCTTGCGGACTTCGGGTTCACGCACGGGCTCACGTACGCGAGGACCGGCGATCCGGACACGCGCAAGACCTATGACGAGGCGGTGGTCTCCGGCGTGAGGCTCCTGCACTCGATGCGCACCGAGTACCCCGGCGGCAAGGCGGACGCGAAGTACGCGCGCAGGCGCCGCGACGGCGAACCCTACGTCCGGGGCAAGAGGAACGACCTCGTGCCTGAGGCCTCCAACCCGGAGTTCATCGAGGCGATGAAGCCCCTGATAAGGAAGGACGCGCGGCTCTACGGCGAGCATCCCGGCTTCGTAGGCGTGCTCGCGATATCCGAGGAGCGCGACGCGACCGCCCCGTCGTTCAACACGGAGCATATGCGGTACAGGAGGGATACGGGGCGCGACGTGCCGCCGGAGGTCGTCGGCAAGACGCTCGACCCGCGCAAGGGGCTGGCGGACGCGAAGCTCCGCTTCCCGACGGGCGTGGTGCCGGTGGACGACCCGATCCTTGCCTATTACCGCTGGTTCTGGAAGGGCGGCGACGGCTGGCCAAGATATTCAGGCGGGATAGCGGACGAATACCACAGGCTGATCGACCGTCCGGGATTCTTCGTGTTCTGGGATCCCGCGGTGAGGTGTCCGCCGATCTGGGGATCGGGCGGGTCTGTGGACATGCTCAACCAGTGGGTGTACGCCGTGCCTGAGCCGATGAACGTGGCGGGTCCCGCCGAGGAGATACTCGCGATGGCGGCGGGTCGCGCCGGGCAGAGACCGGCGATCATGACGCAGCTCATCTGCTACCGCTCGCAGATCGCCCCGATGGACAGGAAGGTTAACCCCGAGCCGGAGTGGGTGCGCCGCCGTCCGCTCGCCGACTTCCCGACGATTCCGCCGGATACGCTCCAGGAGGCGACGTGGTCGATGCTCGCCAAGCCGGTGCAGGCGGTCATGTACCACGGCTGGGGGACGATATACGAGACCGATAGCGCCAAGGGATACACGTACACGAACCCTGAGTCGGCGGAGAGGCTGAGGCATCTGCTCAAGGAGGTCGTCGCGCCTCTCGGTCCCACGCTGAAGCGGCTCGGGCGCCGTCCGCCGCCGGTTGCGGTGCTGGAGAGCTTCACCACCTGCGCGTTCGGAGGCCCTGCGTCGTGGGGGTGGCAGGCGCCGTCCGTCATGTTCATGCAGAGGGCGAGGCTCGATCCCCGCGTCGTCTACGAGGAGACGATCCTGCGGGACGGACTCGACGACGTGAAGGTGCTATACGCGCCGCAGTGCATCTTCCTGACGAAGCCGGTGGTGGACAGGATAAGGGAGTTCCAGTCTCGCGGCGGCATCCTCGTGGCGGACGGCCAGCTGCTCTCGGCGCTCAAGGCGGACGTCAAGGTGCCGGTGGTGAGCTTCGCCCCGCCCCCGGCCTCGGACCACACCGAGGACGTGGACGCGATGGAGGCCTCCCGCGAGGGCGACGCGAAGACGCGCCTCGGGACGATGCGTGCGAAGGCGAACATGGTCAGGCAGGCGGAGAGCCTGCGGCGCGGGCTCGCGGGCCGCTACGTCCCGGAGGCGGACAGCTCCTCGCCGGAGATCGTGGTGTACAGCCGCTGCTGGAACGGGGTGCGCTACCTCTTCGCGATCAACGACCACCGCACGTTCGGCCGCTACGTGGGGCAGTGGGGGCTCACCATGGAGAAGGGTCTGCCGTACGAGGGCAGCGTTTCGCTCGCCGACGACGGATCGGTTGCGGCGGTGTACGAGCTGTCGCGTGGCGGCGAAGTGCGGTTTGCCAGAGATGGCGGGCGCGTAAGCATCCCCGTGAGCTACGGCACAAACGACGGGCGGCTTTTCGCGTTCCTCAGTGAGAGGATCGGCTCCGTGGAGGTCGACGCCCCCGCGAAGGTGCGCGTCGGCGAAGCCATCCGAGTGACGCTTCGGGTGCTGGACGTGAAGGGCAGGCCGGTCCATGCGCTGCTCCCCGGCGAGGTCAGGCTGATTGACGCAGCGGGGCGCGAGCTCGACGGCGCCGGGTTCGTGTGCGTCCAGGACGGGACCTGCACCGTGGATATCCTCACGAACGTCGATGACGCGGAGGGGGATTACAGGCTCGTGTGCAAGGATCGCGCGTCAGGCCTCACGGCCGAGCGCACGGTCAGGCGAGTACGGTAGTGGCATTTGCGATTTTCGATTTGCGATTTGCGATTGCATTTGGGGATTTGGGGATTTAATCGTAAATCGCAAATCCCTACATCTCTACACTTCTACACGGCTAACATCTCTTTCCTACACGGCTAATATGTCTCTTTCGGTCGCGCAGGAGC
>CAVFWS010000110.1:0-5975 GCA_963626295.1 Clostridium sp. CAG:138 | reverse complement strand
GGCTGCGCGAATGACGATGCAAATGACGGTCTAAATGAGAAGTCCGTGGCGGATGAAAGACAAAATGATGAAAGAGACGGCGACGAGAAAGGCGAGCGAAAGCCCCGTGAACGCGAAGGGCGTGACAGGCTTTTGCCGCTCGCAGACCTTGCCGAGTGAGAATACAAAGAGGATGAAAGGCTGAACGATGAGAGAGACCGCGACGAGAAAGGCAAGAGGAGGAAAGAGGCATGACTGAAGTGAAGGAACTGATGGCGAAGGTGGGGAAGATACGGATCCTCACCAACAAGCTGATCGACGACCAGCTCGCGGGCGACTACCACTCGACCTTCAAGGGGCAGGGCGTCGAGTTCGACGAGGTGCGTCCCTATGTGCCCGGCGATGATGTCCGCACGATAGACTGGAACGTCACGGCGCGCACAGGCGAGCCCTTCATAAAGCGGTTTAGCGAAGAGCGCGAACTCACAGTGCTTTTCCTCGTGGACATTTCCGGCTCGCAGTCGTATGGCAGCGTAATGCGCTCAAAGGCAGAACTCGCCGCGGAGGTCACCGCTCTCCTGGCACTCACGGCGATAAGGAACCAGGACAAGATAGGCCTGATACTCTTTTCGGACAAGATAGTGAAGTTCATCCCTCCCCGCAAGGGGCGGCAGCCTGTCATGCGCATTGTGCGGGAGGTGCTTGCCGCAGAGGATGATGCGATGGGCGGCACGGATGTCGCCGGGGCAATCCGGTTCCTGAACGGAGTCCAGAAGCGTAAGTGCGTAGTGTTCCTCGTCTCCGACTTCCAGGATCATGGCGTACAGGATGGGAATGTGGGCGGCGGCGATCTGCGCCGTCAGGCTTCATGGAAAAGGCTGCTTCAGGTAATGGCCGGAAGGCATGACGTGGTGTGTGTCGCGGTGTCCGATCCGGCCGAGCGGAAGCTTCCGGACGCTGGCCTTGTGGAGCTTGAGGATCCGGAGACGGGCGAGCTTGTCCTTGTGGACACGTCAGACAGGCGTGTTCGCGATTCTTTTGCCGCAACGGCGGCGGAAGAGGATGATGCGCTCGTGAAGTTCTTCAACAGAAGCGGGATCGATCACATATCGATATCCACCGACCGTCCCTATGTCAACGAGGTGCGCACGCTGTTCAAGCGTCGCGCCCGCAAGCGGTAGGGGAGTGTTTTGTGATGGATGGAGGTACGATGACAGATGGCGAGCACAGGGTTTCCGACCGATGGTCTATGGCCATGCGTTTCCTTTCGCACGATGGCGGCCCGTTCGCGCAATTCGTGAAGTACGGCGTAATCGGCGTATTGTCCACATGTGTGCAGACGGGGATATTCTATGCGCTTGCCGCGACATCCCTGAAGTGTCTCACCCCAGACGACTTTGCGGTGCGGTTCCTGGGGTTGCCGCACGCCACGTTCACTGGCAATGAGGCGTGGTATGCCTCCCGTGGCATGCTTGCCGCCTTGGCTACGGCCGGCGGGTTTGTCGTGGCCAATGTATTCTGTTGGCTGATGAACCGCTGGTTCGTGTTCACGCCGGGAAAATACAAATGGCACATTGAACTCGCGATGTTCTTTGGGGTGTCCACGGCCGCGACCCTGATGGCGCTCGGCGTCATGAAGGTGCTGATCGACCAGTTCGCGATCATGACAACGGTTGCCGTTGTGGTCGAGATAGTGGTATCCTTCTTCGTCAACTTCTTCATGCGCAAGTTCGTCATCTTCAAGGGATGACAATGGCGCCTGCGGTTGGCGGACATCCCTCCGTTCGGCAGGATGGACGGCGCGATATTTGACCGCCATGTTGAAAGTTGGTAAAATACCACACCCATGAAAGCGAAGTTGTCGCCAGAGATAGATGTTCTGCGGGATATAAGCGCCGTCCTTGTGTGCGAGAGGAATGTGAGGGATATCCTCGAAAAGGTGCTTGAGATACTTGAGAGCCGCATGGGCACCCTTCGCGGCACGTTCACTTTGCTTGACGGGGACGAGGTTTCGATAGAGGCGTCACGCGGCCTTGGCGAGGCCGAAAAGGCCCATGGCCACTATAGGCTCGGCGAAGGCATAACCGGCACCGTCGCCAAGACGGGGTGCGCCGAAGTGGTGCCGGACATCCGCAAGGACCACCGTTTCCTCAACCGCACGGGCGCCCGCAGCGATTCCGAGGCCATAGCGTTCGTGTGCGTGCCGCTGGTGCATCTCGGCCAGGTGATAGGCACGCTCTCGATAGACCGCGCAAATCCGCCGGACGGCTCCGCGGAGTCGTTCAACCGCGATGTCGCGCTGCTGCAGATAATCGCGAACATAACGGCGGATGCCGCCGGCGTGTGCCTCAAGGAGCGCGAAGAGCGCGAGAAGCTCGAGTCTGAGAACAGGAAGCTGAGGGACATGCTCGCGGAGACCCCCGGAGACATGATCGGCAACTGCCGCGAGATGCGTTCCGTGTATGAGCAGATAAGGCAGGTCGCGCCGTCGGACGCGACCGTGCTCATCCGCGGCGCGAGCGGCACGGGCAAGGAGCTCGTCGCGCAGGCGATACAGCGGCTTTCCCAGCGCAAGGGCAAGCCGTTCATAACGCTCAACTGCGCGGCGTTGCCGGAGGCGCTCATAGAGTCGGAGCTGTTCGGGCACGAGAAGGGCGCATTCACCGATGCTCGCGAGCGCAGGATCGGCCGTGCCGAGGCGGCGGATGGCGGCACACTGTTCCTCGACGAGATAGGCGACCTTTCCGTTCCGCTCCAGGTCAAGCTGCTGCGGTTCCTCCAGGAGCGCACGTTCTCGCGCATAGGCTCAAACGAGGAGATACGTTCCGATGTCCGCTTCATCGCGGCGACGAGCCGCAACCTCGAGAAGATGATGCTCGAGGGACGATTCCGCGAGGATCTCTACTATCGGCTCTCGGTGTTCCCGATATCGATGCCGGACTTGGCGTCGCGCACGGGCGACGTGCTGCTTCTCGCGGAGCATTTCATGGGCAGGATGAGCCTGAAGTACGGGAAGAAGGTCACGAGGCTTTCCGAGCCGGCCGTGAACATGCTCCTTGCGTGGAAGTGGCCCGGCAACGTCCGGGAGCTTGAGAACTGCATAGAGCGAGCGGTGCTGACCGCGACGGACGATACGATACACGGGTACAACCTGCCGCCGCAGCTGCAGTCGGAGGAGTACGCGGAGTCGCCGTTCGGCAATGCCCAGGATAGGCATGAGACGCTCGCGGATAAGCTCGCCGCCTACGAAAGGCGGGTGCTGGAGGATGCGATACGCAAGAACAACGGCAACCGCAGCGCCGCCGGTCGCCAGCTTGGCGTGAGTCCGCGCATGATGAACTACAGGCTGACGAAGCTTGGCATAGTGGAGACGGTTTAGGGGCATCCGTCCGGCATTGTGCGCAGGCGGATCGGTTTGTGAAGGGACGAATGACATGGAAAAGCAGATTCCGGCAGATGGCAGGGAGTGGATCGCGATACTGGACTACGGGTCGCAGTACACGCAACTGATCGCAAGGCGCATCCGGGAGATGTCGGTCTATTCGGAGATAGTCAGCTGCTCCACAACCGCCGAGAGGCTGCGCGAGAATCCGCCGCTTGGCGTGATACTGTCTGGCGGGCCGAACAGCGTGTTCGAGGATGGGGCGCCGAGCGTGGACCCGGAGATATTCGGCCTTGGCGTTCCGGTTCTCGGCATTTGCTACGGAATGCAGCTCATGAGCCAGAGGCTCGGCGGCAAGGTCGTGCCGGGAATCGAGCGCGAATACGGGAAGATGACGATAGAGGTCATGCCCGGCAATCCACTGTTCAGCGAAATCCCAAGCACGATTACGGTTTGGATGAGCCATGGGGACAGGGTTGAGGCGATACCGGCCGACTTCGAGAGGGGGGCGGTGTCCGCAACCTGCCCGTTCGCCGCGATGTTCAACAACGGCAGGCGGATGTATGCGCTCCAGTTCCACCCCGAGGTGGTGCATACGCAATATGGCACGCAGATACTGTCGAATTTCGTGTTCAGGGTCTGCGGCGCGAAGAAGAGCTGGGATTTGGGCAACTGGGTGGAGGCGACCGTCGAGTCCCTGAGGCGCAGGATCGGCGACGACGAGGTGGTGCTTGGCCTTTCAGGCGGCGTGGATTCCTCTGTCGTGGCGGTGCTGCTGAACAAGGCCATAGGGAAGCGGCTCCACTGCATCTATGTGGATAACGGCCTCGGACGCTACCGGGAGCCAGAGCAGGTCGAGGAGATGTTCAGGAAGAACATCGGGCTGGACTTGACCGTCGCCCGCGCCGCACAAAGGTTCTATGCCGCGCTCAAGGGAGTGGATGAGCCGGAGGCGAAGCGCAAGATCATAGGCAGGCTCTTCATCGACGTGTTCGCCGAAGAGGCGCGCCGCTACAGCCACTGCCGGTATCTCGCCCAGGGGACAATCTACCCGGACGTGATAGAGAGCCGTTCCCCGGTCAAGGGGCCGTCGCACACGATAAAGAGCCACCACAACGTAGGCGGGCTTCCCCCCGACCTGCATTTCGAGCTGGTGGAGCCGCTTAAGGAACTCTTCAAGGACGAGGTGCGCGCGGTGGGCCGGGTGATGGGCATGGCGGACGAACTCCTCGACAGGCAGCCGTTCCCGGGGCCAGGCCTCGGGGTGCGGATAGTCGGCGAGGTGACCGAGGAGAAGGTGAAGATGCTTCAGCTTGCCGATCTGCGCGTCCAGGAGGAGGTGTGCAAGCTGCCCGACTACAAGACGATATGGCAGACTTTCGCGGTGCTGCTGCCGTGCCGCTCCGTCGGCGTGATGGGCGACCAGCGCACGTACGAGTACACGTGCGCCATCCGCTCGGTGAACTCCGTGGACGCGATGACCGCAGACTGGACGAGGCTGCCGTACGACACTCTCGCGTCAATGTCCAACCGCATCATAAACGAGGTGCGCGGGATAAACCGCGTAGTGTACGACATATCGTCCAAGCCTCCCGCGACGATAGAGTGGGAGTGACCTGCGGCTTGCGCCATATGGCATAATCGGCGGCAACATGGCAGTGAATCACAGCGAACGGCGGAAGCTCATAGTCGCGAGCGCGATGCGGCTCTTCGCCAACATGGGCTTCGCGAAAGTATCCTTTCTCGACATCTCCAAGTCCACCGGGATAGCCCGTACCGCCCTATACAGGTATTTCAAGACGAAGCGAGAGCTGTTCGATGCGGCCATACATTCCGTAACGTCTGGCCTCAAGGCGGAATTCGGACGGATCGCGGAAGGTCGCCAGCCTGTGGCCGCGCGCCTTGAAAGGTCGTGCTACATCGTGATAGATGCGATGTACTGCAACAATGACTTCTTTTCCGCGATATATGAGTTCGTTTTCGCTATGGTCCGTTCCGGCCATGACATGACGGAGCGCATAGACGAATTCACTGGCGGCTTCAAGGTCGCGCTGGATAGGCTTGTCAGGGAGGGAATAGCCTCCGGCGAATTGCGGGGCAACGTGGATCCTGAGGCGGTCACGGAGACGCTGTATGCGCTCATGGAGTCGGTTGCCTTGCGTGTGATGCTTGGCGTGGAGAAGGATTCTACGCGAGCAAAGCGCCGTTTTGCCGCCGTCGTGGCGGGACTCGTGGCGTAGATCGCCCGTGATGGCGGACTACGCCGAGGCTCCTTCGCAATTTTGTGAAAGAGGCGGGCGTACTGCCGTTTGCCGAGCCGGGCAACGCGACATTTGTCGGCAGCGGCAGATGCGACTTGATTTCTCCGAACATTTGAATCATACAAATCCACAGTTGCGCCTTGGATGAGTATATGATATTATTTGCGCCATGATTGCACGAGATATAGCCTGTTATGTCGAGAGGATTCGCAAGGAATTCTCGGTCGTGGCGCTCTTTGGCCCGCGTCAGTCTGGGAAGACGACGTTGGCGCGGATGCTTTTCCCGAATTATGCCTACGTGAATTTCGAGCATGAGTCGACCTTGAACGCCGCGAGAAGCGACCTGGACGCCT
>CAVFWS010000109.1:0-6023 GCA_963626295.1 Clostridium sp. CAG:138 | reverse complement strand
ATGACGCCTTGGCCTTCGCGGTGCGCTTCGGCTCCTTGAGGATGCCCTCGCGCTTCTTGCCCTTCTTGCGCATATTTGCCATGTCGTGTCTCCTTTCGTGTTGAGCCGGACGGTTGACCGAATGCCCCCTTCTCGGCTGATGGGGGTTTATGCATAGTCAAACCTGGTTTCGTCCCCTAAATGCATTATGGATTCCAACTCAGGTCGAGGCGGGCGGGTCTGCCTGGCGGAACGGGGAATGCCCTTGGAGTCGTGCGTACCGTCACCCAGAGGCCGTCCGTCTCGAATGACGAGAATTCCCTGCCGTCCACACTTGTCAAATGCGCTGCGTATTCCGCAAGCGGACGTGTCACGCTGATGAACAGCGGCGTGGATTGCCGGGAAAGGAACTCCACCTCAATGCCGGGGGCCGTTATCGAATCTGCGTCCCTTCCGCATTCTGGCGAAGCAACGCACCTCTTCACCCCCATCTCGGAAAGCATCGCCGCAGCCTGCGAATTGAATGCGTACAGAGTCCAGTCCGCGGTCACGTCCGCCACCCCAAGAGTCTTGAGAAGACGCAGGCCCGCCAGATCCGCCGCCTCCCATTTCCCATAGCCTCGACGCAACAGCGTCTTGACTCGTCCGCGAAGCCGATTGAACGAATCTTCCCTCGTGAACACAGGCAGGGCAAGGCGCACCTCAGTACCCAACCCAGCCACATCTCCATCATGGCCGATTGCGACTATCGTCTCGTCGAAACCGTCTGACGGAACTTGCTGACCAGGACGCACCTTCACCGTTGACATGCAACGATCCGCAGTCGGCAATGCACGGGCGCTCCGTTCCTCATCCAAAGCAGTGCGCACTCGCCCTATCTTCCCGGCGAGAAGCTCCTTCTGCGCCACATCAAGCCTTGCGATCAGGTTTCGCCTGAGCGAATTGAGGACTGATGCCGGAACGAACAGCCCATTCGGATCCTCAACTCTCAGCGAAGCGAGATGCCAGTTGCTTCCTCCAAGCTTCTCAAAGCACTTGCGTATCGCCGGAACGGACGCTTCCCGGTGCAAGGCCTTCTGGACCGACGGAATCGCTTCCGCCACCATGACATCGCAAGCTTGTGCCTCGATGGATCCGTCCGAGATCCGCACGGACACATCCAGACCGTTCCGTCCGCGACATTCCGACTGCCTGAATGACGGTGCTGGAAACCGACGCTTCACGGCATTGGACATCGTGCAGCGAACCTCTATGACGGAACGACTGGATTTGTGCGGGCAGTTTCCATTAGCCCCGTCCCTATGGTCCGCGGCAGAGAGCGCTTCGAGAAGGATAGGATCGGTAATCTCGATTTCGACATCGCTGCCTGCGGGGACGTCAAACACAGGCTTTCGCGAAATGGCAAGGCGCATCTCCCCTATGCCCATGCCCAACGGACGATTCGTGCCGACGGATGATGCCGTTCGCCCTGTGACCACGAACTGAAGCCCATCGTGCCTTTCAAGCGCACGGTTTGCGTGAAGTCTCAGCCACGAACGTCCGTGCCTGTCTTTCGTCAACCGCTTGACAACGCCGATCGGCGTTCCCTGGTGGCCCAGGTTCACGGGGTCTATGAGATCGGCATTGACCTGTTCCCATCCGTCCGCATAGAGATGCGTGGTGGCGCGGGAGAATACCGTCTCGAGATCCGCCCGCGTAGTCTGCGACTTGCCGAAATCGAGAAGCTCTCGGTATCGCCTTACGACCGAAGCGACGTACAGATCGGACTTCATGCGTCCCTCTATCTTGAGAGAGGCGACGCCTGCCTCACGCAAGGCATCGAGACGGTCGTCAAGACGCAAGTCCTTCATGGAGAACGGCAACGACCTTTCGCCCGATGCGGAAACGTACGGCATCCTGCAGCAATATGCGCAGCGTCCGCGATTCCCGCTACGTCCCTTCTCCATGGCCGAGAACAGGCATAGCCCCGAAATGGAATAGCAAAGGGCCCCATGGACGAACACCTCAAGCTCACATCCGCACCGCTGGGCAATCGAGCGGACATCCGCGATGGGCAACTCCCTCGAAAGGACGACCCGGCTGAATCCGATGTCCCTCATCGCAAGCACCCCCTCAAGGTTGTGCGCGACAAGCTGCGTGGACGCATGGAGCTTCAGCTTCGGGAAATGCGTCCGCACCAGGCGCGCCACGCCGAGATCCTGCACGATCAACGCATCAGGCCCAATATCCTCAAGCTGGGCCAGAAACTCCACGGCAAGCGGGAGTTCACTGTCCGTCAACAGCGTGTTGAACGTAACGTAGACTCGCTTGTCCTTCGCGTCGGCTACCGACATCAGGTCCGAAAGCTGCGCAAGCGAGAAGTTGACGGCCTGGGCGCGTGCGGAGAACGAGTCGAGCCCGAGATACACGGCATCGGCCCCGGCCTCAAACGCCGCTAACGCCGTGTCGAATGAGCCGGCCGGAGCCAACAGTTCAATGGAGTCCATGCCAGACGTTTAGGGCCGCCTTATGATTTACTTTGAGCCAAGGGAGATGACGCAAAAGCTCACGATCAGGATCAGGGTACCGATGGACAGGAACACCTTTGTGCGTGCTCCGACACCCTTCCATTCCCCCAGCAGTATGCCTATCAGCGTCGAGAAGAAGATCGTAGAAGCCATCATCACGGCAAACGAAATGTACTTGAGGTCGCCCATGAGCGGTTCGCCCGCCTTCGTGCAG
This sequence comes from Clostridium sp. CAG:138, assembly GCA_963626295.1. Taxonomy (GTDB): domain Bacteria; phylum Verrucomicrobiota; class Kiritimatiellia; order RFP12; family UBA1067; genus UBA1731. Next base: position 3,323 of record CAVFWS010000109.1, on the reverse strand, counting down.
ACGAACTGCATGACCCACATAACGCCAATGGCCGCACACAGCAGCACGTTGCGGGCGGATGGACGCGCATAGTCGCCGAATGTCTTGTGCGCAAGATTCTGCTGGAGGCACCAGATGGCCGACACGGAGAAGCCGCCCCAAAGAACCACCATTATGACCGGCATCCCCTGCCATGGGAACAGGGCGCCCTCCTTTATGACCCCGGCTTTGACCGCTGCGGCGCAGGCGGCCGACTCGATGACCCCGCCGGACTGCAGACCCAGGTTCATGCACGCGGAGCATACGCCCGATATCACCGCGACAATCATGCCCTTCCTGAAATCGAACTCTGCGACGGCCTTCTTCTTCTCCTCCTCCGGAAGTTCGTTTTCCTTGCACTTGCCCGCAAAACCAACGAACCCGATTCCTGCGAGCGAACCGATTACGCCAAGGATCACAATCAGCTTGCCGACAACGAGTGCGCCTGAGGCGTCGAACAGAAGCGATGCCGTCTGCCCATTCATTATTGGCGGCAGGATCGTCCCCGTTGCGGCGCACAGCCCGCACCCGATCGCCAGACCCAAGCCGATGCCGAGATACCGAACCATCAGCCCCCACGTAAGCCCGCCAATGCCCCAAAGGGCGCCAAAGGCCACACACTTTGCGATTACGGACGCGGGGGCGGACGACACTACGCCCCAGAAGTCCGGGACGGTAAGGTAGCAGATCAACGCGGGGCAGCAGATGTGCCCCACGAAGACGTAGACGAGCCACCAGGTCTCGTACGCCCATCCCTTGACCGCACGAGCCGGAAGCAGAAAGGTGGCGCCGGCAAATCCTCCGGCGCAAAATATCAGCATGCCAAGAATGGAATCCACAGACGCCTCCCTTCAGAATGACAACATCAAGCCGCGTTAGCGGGCAAGCCATCCGCCGTCACAGGCATACATGAAGCCCGTCACGTAATCCGAAGCCGGAGACGCGAGGAATACGCAAAGGCCCTTCAGGTCTTCAGGCGTACCCCAGCGACCCGCCGGGATGCGGTCGAGGATCGCCTTGTTGCGCTTCTTGTCCTCGCGGATCGGACGCGTATTCTCCGTGGCGATGTAGCCTGGGGCAATCGCGTTCACGCAGATGCCATACTTGGAAAGTTCATTGGCCATTAGCATCGTGAGGGACTTGATTCCGCCCTTTGCCGCCGCGTAGCCGGGTATCAGGATGCCGCCCTGGAACGAAAGCATCGAGCCGATGTTTATGATCTTGCCGCCCTTGCCCTGCTTGACCATCTGCGCCGCTGCGGCCTGTGAGAGGAAGAACGGGGTGGAGAGGTTGATCGATATCACGTCGTTCCAGTTCTTGGCGCTGTGCTCCAGGAACGGTTCGCGGCGGATTATTCCGGCGTTGTTCACGAGGATATCAACAGAGCCCAGGCTACGCGCGACCTTCGCGATGATTTTCGGGGCTTCCTTCTCGCCCCTGGAAAGGTCTGCCTTGATGCCGATGGCCTTGCGGCCAAGCCTCTCGATCGCGGCGATCGTATCGTCCATGGGGATCACATCGACAATCGCGACATCAGCCCCAGCCTCCGCGAGACCGACCGCATATGCCTGACCAATTCCACGACCGGCGCCGGTGACCACCGCGACCTTGCCGTCCAACTTAAACTTCTCAAGAATCATTTCAGCTTCCTTTCTTGTTTGGTCCGATAGTATATCAGAAATCGCCCTTGAATCAAGAGGTGTCCATCACCGCAGAGATTCCAAATGGGCGCGGTGACGGAGTTCGCGGCCTACGCCATCGCGGACTGGATAACGAGGGCGTTCACGCGCTTCGGGAAGTGGGTGCGCTCGGCGGCGGAGACCCTCGCCAGGACTGCCGAACCCGCGGCGGCCCCCGCTGCTCCCCGGATTCGCGGAGCTCCTCATCCAACGCAGTTCGCGCCGCCTCATGGCGAGGTAGCCCCGCTCATCATGGTCATCGGCCCCGGAAAGGTGATCCATGCCGTGCGCAATGTATAGCAGAAGCTCCTTCGCGGCGCTCCACCCCTTCCGCCTCGGCGCGGCACGAAAGGCCTGGTCGACGTTGACGAACAGCTCGCCGTACAGCCCCGGCTCCTCTGGCGGAATGGAGTCATATGCCTGGGTAACCACGTCCGTAGCCCCATCGATATCCATTATGGCCTTGTGCGTCTCCGCCGAACCCGCATCATCCACGAGATGCACAACGACCTCATGCCAACGCGGGTTGCCGATGCGCCGTCTGGAGCGCGAAGCGAAGAATGCGGCGGCAGACCGCAGGTCGGATCTCGCGATCCCGAACGCAGTCGGCAACCGCCCCTCCATCTTGATGGCCACACCCATCGCCGCCCACGCCCCTTTGCGTCCGATGCCCATGCCGCTATTTCCCTGACGATGCCTGACTCTGCGCGTCACCGTCCATTATCGCGCGGCACGGTCCGAGCGACCACGAGAGCATCACGTCATCCTCTCCCGGCAGACGCATCGCGGCCTTTTCGGACGCACCTGCGCCAAGGGCAACGAAGGACAAGAACGGCACAATGGACAGACGTGACGGGTTATTCATAGTGTCCGGAATTGTATCACATCTGCGCAGCCCTGGCGACACCCTGGCCGAAAGCCGCCGCCACCTGCGCGGCAAAGTCCTCAAAGGTTCCGCACCGGCTCCCGATGCCTCGCCGCGCGAAGTCACTGGCGATCACCTCGCGTCCGTGAGCCATCGCCTCCAGCACCTTGACGTTCGTCCCACCGCCCGTCTCGATCGGACAGACCACCGCCTTGCACTCTTCATACTCTTTGCCGATGTCGTCCACGAATCCCGCCAGCTCGACGCCGGGAATCTTCCGCCATTTCGCCTCCAGGCGCGGCGGCAATCCCTTCCCGATGATGCGATAGACCAACCCCGGACACTCCCTGCGCATCGCCGGCCACCGTTTCTTCAGGAAGCGATCGACACCCTGACGGTTCGGCGGATAGCCCAGGTGCGCGACCGTGATGACGCGATTCGCGCGCGGCGCGGCCGGGCGATACCCGGACTTCGGCGGAATCGCGATGTTCTCCAACGGCAAGACGCGAACGCCCCCGCCACAAACGGACGCCAACCGTCCGACGTCCAGCGGATTGGCGACCCACGCGCAGACGGCGTGACGCAGCACCCAGGTCGTCCAGCGCCGGAACACGAACCGGCACACTCTCGGACAGACGTCGACCGGCACGTCGTCGACGTCAACGTAAAGCGGCCCGAACCGCCACGCCGAATAGTAGGCCGCCGTTCGCACATAGCGCGTCACGACGACATCGAACCGCCCCAAATCGACCTTCGTCAAC